>CAZCSD010000001.1:0-100559 GCA_964501235.1 uncultured Polaromonas sp.
GCACTTTCACTACAACCCCGCGCACATGATCGCGGTGAGCTTTTTCTTCACCACCACGTTTGCCCTGTCCTTGCATGGCGGCTTGGTGCTCTCCTCGACCAACCCGGGGGGCGGACGCGAGGTCAAGACACCCGAACACGAGGACACCTTCTTCCGCGACATCATCGGCTATTCGGTGGGCACGCTGGGTATCCACCGACTCGGCTTGTTTCTCGCCCTCGCGTCGGGCTTCTTCAGTGCCGTGTGCATTGTGCTCAGCGGGCCCTTCTGGACGCGCGGCTGGCCCGAATGGTGGGGCTGGTGGCTGAACCTGCCCATCTGGTCGCAATGGCCGCTGCAGTGATCCGCAGGAGATAAACATGCCGCAGTATCAAAACATTTTCACCACCGTCAACGCCGTCGGGCCGGTCTCCCCCGGCGTCGAACTGGGCCACGGCAACAGTCCACGCACCGGTCAGCCCATACTCAACTACTGGTTGGGCAAGCTCGGCAATGCGCAGCTCGGCCCGATCTACCTCGGCGGTTTGGGTCTGGCTTCGATCATCTTCGGTACGCTGGCCATCAACATCATCGGTTTCAACATGTTGGCCCAAGTGAACTGGGATCCGATCCAGTTCATCCGACAGTTGTTCTGGCTGGCTCTGGAGCCGCCTCCACCGCAGTACGGTTTGTCCATCCCGCCCATGAACCAAGGCGGCTGGTACCTGCTGTCGAGCCTGTTCCTGCTGATCTCGGTGATGCTGTGGTTGGCCAGAACCTGGCGACGCGCACGCGAACTCGGTTTGGGCATGCACATTCCATATGCCTTCCTCTCGGCCATCTGGCTGTTCCTGGTTCTCGGTCTGTTCAGACCTATCCTCATGGGCAGCTGGGGTGAGGCGGTACCCTACGGCATCTTCCCGCATCTGGACTGGACGGCGGCCTTCTCGCTGCGCTACGGCAATCTGTTCTACAACCCCTTCCATGCCTTGTCGATCGCCTTCCTCTATGGGTCGGCGCTGTTGTTTGCCATGCACGGGGCCACCATCCTCGCCGTGGGCCGCTACGGCGGCGAGCGGGAGATCGAGCAGATCGTCGATCGCGGTACCGCCAGCGAGCGCGCTGCGCTTTTCTGGCGCTGGACCATGGGCTTTAACGCCACCATGGAGTCGATACACCGCTGGGCCTGGTGGTTCGCCGTCCTGACCACACTGACCGGGGGCATCGGTATCCTGCTGACCGGCACGGTGGTCGATAACTGGTATCTCTGGGCCGTCAAGCACGGGGTGGCACCGCCCTACCCGGACGTCTTCCCACCCGTCACCGACCCGGCCCTGCAGGCCGCACCGACAGGAGCCAAGCCATGAGCAAGACCGCCCTCTTTTCCGCCGCCCGGCTGATCGGTCTGGCCTCGGTGGTGCTCCTGAGCGCCTGCGAGCGGCCGCCTGTTACCAGCGTGCAGCACGGTTATGCCGGCACGGGCATGGTGCAGGTCTACAACCCGCGCACGCTCGACCAGCAGGCCGACGCCAACAAGGCCCCCGAGAGCTCGCCGCCCCTGCCCGGCGACGGCCCCAAGGCCGGACAGGTCTATCAGAACGTCAAGGTACTGGGCGACCTCAGCGTTGGCCAGTTCACGCGCCTGATGACCAACATGACCGCCTGGATCGCTCCCGAACAAGGCTGCGCTTACTGCCACAACCCGGCCAATCTGGCTGAGGACAGCAAGTACACCAAGGTGGTGGCTCGCAAGATGGTGGAGATGACCCAGCACATCAACACCGACTGGAAGAACCACGTGGGCCAGACGGGCGTGACCTGTTACACCTGCCACCGCGGCCAGCCTGTGCCCAAGGAGATTTGGTTCACTGCAAACAACACGCCAAGGGGCGCCGACTTTATTGGTGATACAGCGGGCCAAAATGGTCCGGCCAAAACCGTTGGTCTGAGCTCGCTGCCCAACGATCCCTTCACCCCCTTCCTGTTGGGCAAGGAGGAGATCCGGGTCAACGGCAACACGGCCTTGCCCTCGGGTAACCGGCAGTCCATCAAACAGGCCGAATGGACATACAGCCTGATGATGCACATGTCATCCTCCCTGGGGGTCAACTGCACCTATTGCCACAACACCCGCAACATCGCCAAGTGGGAAGGCGGCCCGCCGCAGCGCGTGACCGCCTGGCACGGCATCCGCATGGCCCGCGATCTCAATCTGAGCTACCTCGAACCGCTGACCGATGTGTTCCCGGCCCATCGCAAGGGGGAACTCGGCGACGTGGCCAAGCTCAACTGCGCCACCTGCCATCAGGGGGCCTTCAAGCCCCTCAATGGAGCGGCCATGCTCAAGGACCATCCGGAACTCGGTCGGGACACCACGCTCAGCGCCCCGGTCAAGGCCGCAAAAGCTGCCCTGCAAGCCTCCGCTGCCGCCCCTGTGGCGCAGCGGTAAGGTCTTGCTCTTCAAGCCGGGGCGCTCATACGCCCCGGCTCTTTTTTATTCAAGACCATGAACGCCACCGCACCCGAAGCTCCCCGAGCACTGTGTGGCATGTTGGTGGTGGCCCTGGTCGACTATCAACCCGAACACCGCCGCTGGGGTTGGTTGCGACTGATGCAAGGCGCATCGACGCTCAAGGATGTGCCCGGCCTGCTCTTTGGCAAGGTCATGGGCAGCGGCAGCAACGGGGGCTTTAGCCTGCGGCCCAGCAGCACCCACCAGGGCGTAATCGCCTTGTTCAGTCAGACGGAGCAGGCACTGAACTTTATGGATGGCCCCCTGATGCAGGCCTTCCAGTCACGCGCAGCGAGTTTTTGGAGCGGCTTGATGTCGGTCGAATCGGCGCGCGGATCCTGGGATGGACAGGCCTGGTCGCCCAGCCCCCTGCCCTCGCCCTTGCCGGAGCTCGTCAGCGACGTCCCAAGGCCACAGCTTCTCGCTGCCCTCACCCGCGCCAGCATCCGACCGGCCAAAGCGATGGCCTTCTGGAAACAGGCCCCAGCGGCGCAGGACGATCTGCGCAAGAGTCCGGGGTGCCTGCTGGCCATGGGCTTGGGCGAGGCGCCCCTGCTGCGCCAATGCACCTTCAGCCTCTGGGAAGACACCGCATCCATGCTGGCCTACTCACTCAACGGCGCACACCGCCGAGCCATTGAACAAGCTTACAGCAAGGGCTATTTCTCAGAGTCCATGTTCGCGCGCATGCGATTGCTCAGCAGCCGCGGCCAATGGCCGAACCCTCGCGAGGTTTCGGCCGAGCCAGCCCATGCATGAACACCGGGTGGTGATCATCGGTGCCGGCATGGCCGGCCTGACCAGCGCGCTCGAACTGGCCCATCGCGGCCTGCAGGTGACCTTGCTCGATGCCGCATCCAGCCCGGGGGGCAAGATGCGCCGGCCCGTGGTGGACGGAGCGGCCATTGACAGCGGTCCGACGGTGATGACCATGCGCTGGGTCTTCGATGAGATCTTCCAGCGCGTCGGGACCCGCCTCGAATCGCAATTGCAGATCACGCCGCTGCAGGTGCTGGCCCGCCACTTCTGGGACGAGGGGAGCAGTCTAGACCTCTATGCCGATCAGGACCGCTCCACCGATGCCGTCGGCCGTTTTGCGGGCTTGCAGGAGGCTCGGCGTTTTGAACATTTTTGTCAAACCGCACGTGAAGTCTATCGAGCCCTGGAAGGCCCTTTCATCCGTTCGGCCGCCCCCACCGTGGGAGGCATGGGCAGCGCCCTGGGTCTGCGCGGCCTGGCCACCCTCACGCGTATCGGACCCATGCGCAGCCTTTGGGACAGCCTGGGTCAGTTTTTTCACGACCCACGGCTCAGACAGCTGTTTGCCCGCTACGCCACTTATTGCGGCTCCTCCCCCTGGCAGGCGCCCGCCACCCTGATGCTGATTGCTCAGGTCGAGATGCAAGGCGTGTGGGCGGTGCAAGGCGGCATGCATGAGCTCGCCGCATGCCTGGCCCGCCTGGCCCAGGCGCGCGGCGCGCAGCTGCGCCTGGGCTGCCATTGCGAGGAAATCCTGCTCAGCGCGCAGGGCGTACGCGGCGTGCGCCTGGCCGATGGCCAGGAACTGCCCGCCGACAGCGTGATCTTCAATGGCGACATTGCCGCTCTGCGGGAAGGGCTGCTGGGTCCCGCTGCGCGCGGCGCTGCACCGACGCGCGTAGCGCCACGCTCCCTGTCAGCGCTGACCTGGTCGGTACATGCACCCACCGCCGGCATCGAACTGGATCGCCACAATGTGTTTTTTCAGGCCGACTACGCCAGCGAATTCAGGGATATCTTTGAAGCCAGGCGACTGCCGCGCAAACCGACCGTCTATGTGTGCGCCCAAGACCGGGGCACGGGCAGCACCCCGGCCGCAGCCGAGCGGCTGCTGTGTCTGGTCAATGCGCCTGCCCAAGGAGATGAACCTGCCACTGAGCAGACCGACAAGGACATCGAGCAATGCCAAACGACCGCCTTCGACCTGCTCAAGCGCTGCGGCCTGAGGCTGCAACCCCAGGCGCATCAGATCCTGCGCACCACACCCCGGGACTTTCATCGCCTGTTTCCAGCCACGGGGGGAGCTCTCTACGGCCAGGCCACACACGGCTGGATGTCGGCCTTCGCGCGACCGGGTTCGAGCAGCCCGGTGCCGGGGCTCTACCTGGCGGGGGGCAGTGTGCATCCGGGGCCGGGCGTGCCGATGGCAGCTCTGTCGGGCCATCTGGCGGCCGCGGCCCTGATGGCCAGCCCCGCTTTGACCAGGCGCTTGCACCCGGTGGCTACCTCTGGTGGTATGTCGATGCGCTGAGCGATGACGGTGCTTACGGCCTGACCCTGATCGCCTTTGTCGGCAGCGTCTTCTCGCCCTACTACGCCTGGGCGCGACGCAAGGGGGCGGCCGATCCGATGAACCACTGCGCGCTCAATGTGGCGCTTTATGGGAAAGCGGCCCGGCGCTGGTCCATGACCGAACGCGGCGCCCGCCATTGCAGCCGCGACCGCTCGCAGTTTTGCATCGGACCGAGCCGGCTGCACTGGGACGGCCAGGCGCTGCACATCGACATCTGCGAGGTAGGCATGCCCATCCCGCATCCCATCCGCGGCCGGGTCACCCTGCATCCACGGCAACTTCTGCCCTTTTCCACCTCGCTGGAGGCCAGCGGCCGCCATCGTTGGGGACCGATCGCCCCGCAGGCGCGGGTCGAAGTCAAACTCGAACGCCCCAACCTGCACTGGCAGGGCCACGCCTACCTCGACTCCAATGAAGGCGACGAGCCGATCCACCAGGGCTTTAGGCACTGGGACTGGTCGCGCGGCGAACTCGCCGACGGTAGCACCGCCGTGATTTACGACATTGAACCCGACGATCCGGCTGGCCATGTGCTGGCCCTGCGTTTTACCCCTGAGGGCCAGGTGATCAGCTTCGAAGCACCACGACAAAAACCCCTGCCCCGTACCGGCTGGGGTTTGCGCCGACGCATGCGCGGCGAAGGCCCGGTGCGGGTGATCGATCAACTCGAAGACACCCCCTTCTATCAACGCTGCGTACTGAGCAGCAAGATCCTGGGCGAGCAGGTCACCTGCTTTCACGAAACGCTCAGCGTGCCACGCCTCGTCAACCCCATCGTGCAGAGCATGCTGCCCTGGCGCATGCCGCGCCGAGGGTAGGAGGGCGGACGCGCCAGTCCGATTACATCCGCTTACATCCGGGTGACGTCTGTCACATCCGATGGGCGATCCTGCTGGGGTCAAATCCTCGTCACACAGCACGAAGAAGAAGTCCCATGCACAGCCCTCAGTTGCACCCGCGCCCGGGTCTGCCGCTTGCGCAGGCTCTGCCCCCGGCCCTGACCCAGCGTGTCGACGAACTCGAACGCGTCAACGGCCACCAGGCGAGTTTTCTGGCCCGGCTCAGTCATGAGCTGCGCAATGGCTTGGCGCCCCTGCACCATTCGGTCGAGATGTTGCGCCTGCAAAACCAGGCCATCGGCACCGCACAGACGGTCACCTTGATGCAGCGCCAGCTCACCCATCTGCGCAAGCTCGTTGATGAGTTGCTGGATACCGAGCGCATCGCCCAGGGCAAACTGACCCTGCACAAGCAAACGGTCATCCTGCAAAACCTGCTCGATGACGCGGTGGCCCTGAGCGCACCGGCCCTGACCGAACGTAACCACAGCCTGACTCTGCAAGTACCGCGGCGAAGCATCACGATCGAGGCCGACCCGACGCGTCTGACTGAGGTGATGGTCAATCTACTGGTCAATGCGGCCAAGTACACCCCCCCGGGCGGTAAGGTGACCCTGCGGGTGCAAGCAAGTGCCGAACGGGTTTGTCTTGCGGTGATCGATAACGGCATCGGTCTGTCCAGCGATGAATTGCCGTTCATTTTTGACTTGTACGCACAGGTTGCGAGCAGCCGGCGCATGGATCACGGGGGCTTGGGCGTCGGGCTGGCCTTGGCCCGTCAGCTCGTTGAGCTCCACGGCGGAACGCTCAAGGCCGAGAGCGACGGGCCGGGTCAGGGCAGCCGCTTCTCGGTCGAGCTTGCCTTGCGTGCGGCAGTCCCCATCCCGACGAGACAGTCCCATAGGGCGCTGCAAAGTCCTCTGACACCAGCGACCCAAACCAGCGCCGACCCGGTTCATCCCGTCCCGCAAACGCTCAGCCAGACGCAGCGCATTTTGGTGGTGGACGACCATATCGACGGGGCCGACACGCTGGCTCTGGCTCTTCAATGCCTGGGCTACCAAGCCCACAGTTGCCACAGCGGTCCCCAAGCGATTGAACAGGCCGCTGCCTTCCAACCCCAGGCGGTCTTGCTCGACCTGAGCATGCCCGGTATGGACGGCTATGAACTGGCGCAGCAACTGCGGCAAAGCCACCCCCATCTGACCTTGGTGGCAATGACCGGTTGGGCCGACAGCGCCGATCGCGCGCGCTGCCTGCGAGCGGGCTTCGATGGCCATCTCAGCAAGCCGGCCTCTATCGAGACAATCGAGGCCTTACTGGCGTCGCTGTCCCCAAAGCGGGCAACCGCACACTGAAGACAGGCTGATCCACGCGATACCGCACATGTCGTCCTAACGCGCTGAACGGCGCAGCACCTGCTGACGCTCGAAGAGTTCGATCATCCAGACCACGCGCTCGCCCACCGGGCGCTTGACCCACACCGGCCGCCTCGGCGGAAAAGGCAATGCCCCAGCCTGCTCGCACAGATCGACCAGATAGGCAATGGCGGGCAAGGGGGCCGCGAAAGCCTGCGCGGGGGTCGAACTCTGGGGCCACCAGGCTCGGCTGAGCAAAGCCAGCTTGCGCGGGCGCGAGACCACGGCCCGGTAGTCCACCGAATTGAGCCCATCACGTCGCAGCTGCTGTCCGATCTCGGCGTAGATCAGACGCGCGGCTACGATGGCAGCGCGGCAATCACGCGGCAGGCCGGCCACACCGGCCATGGACTGCTTGTAGAGGCAGTCGGCCTCCTGCAGCAGGCGTTCAACCACTTGCTTTACAGGCTGGCAAACGTGGGGCCGTTCAAGCCACACCTGGCTGTCCAATCCCGCTTGCGCCATCCACCGGCGCGGAAGGTAGAGCCGACCGTTGCGTGCGTCCTCTCCCACATCACGGGCGATATTGGTCAGCTGCATGGCCACGCCCAGTTCGCATGCACGTGCCAGGGTACTGGCGCTGCGGCCGCCCATGATCCAGCACATCATGGCGCCCACGCTGCCCGCTACACGCGCGGCATAGGCGTGCAGCTCCTCCACCGACTCATAAGACCGGCCCTGTGCGTCCCAAGCAAAGCCTTCGAGCAAAGCGTCGAGCAAGCCGCGGGGAAGCTGATACTCGTGCACAACCACCGCCAGCGCCCGGTCCTCCACGTACGATTGAGGCTTGTCCTGGTAAATAGCGTCGAGCCGCTCGCCCAGATCTTCCAGGCTGCGGTGCACATCGTCGCCACGAGCCTGTGCCTGGTCGACCAGATCGTCGGCCACACGGCAAAAGGCATACAGCGCAATGCTGGCGGCACGCATCCGCGGTGGCAACAAGCGGCTGGCGGCAAAAAAGCTGCGCGAGCCGCCGCGCATCAATTCGACACACGCCTGCAAGTCCCGTTGGCGGCGCAGATAAACGGTTTGGGCCGTAGGCATCAGCATTCAGTTCCCCGACAGACAAGCCACACCGCGCTGGCGATAGACCGCAGCATCCGGAACCACCTGATCCAGAGCCTTGGCCGACATCAGCACCCCCGGCACCCCGGCGCCCGGATGGGTGCTAGCCCCGACCATGAACAAGCCCGGCAGATCCTCGCTGCGGTTGTGCGGCCGAAAGTACGCACTCTGCAGTAACAAGGGCTCCAGCCCGAAAGCGGCGCCCTTGTAGGACAACAATCGATCCTGGAAATCGAGCGGCGTGGTCATCAGCGAAGCGCGCACATGACGGCTCAGACCGGGCAGCACGGTGCGCTCCAGAGCCTGCGCAACCGCCTGTCGATAGGGCTCGGCGCGCTCAAGCCAATCGGTACCGCTATCGAGATGCGGCACCGGCGAGAGTACATAGAACGTGTCGCAGCCCGGCGGCGCCATCGATGGGTCGGTGGCAGTGGGTCGGTGCAGGTAAAGGCTAAAGTCGCTGGCCAGACGGTGCTTGCGAAAGATATCGTCAAGCAGTTCCTTGTAGCGCGGCCCCAGCACCATCATGTGATGTGGAATGTCCTCGTACCGGCGATCGGTGCCAAAGTACCAGACAAACAAGCTCATCGAGTAACGGCCGCGTTCGATCCGCCGATCGGGCCAGCTGCGCCGCCACTGAGGATCGATCAGGTTCAAGTAGGTCCAGGCGGCGTCGGCGTTGGACACCACGATATCGGCCGACAAGCTCTCCCCTCCGGCCAGACTCACCCCGCGCACACGCCCGTCCTCAATTTGTATGCGCCTGACCTCGGCCTGGCAACGCAGCTGTCCCCCCAGGCTGCGCAGCAGTCGGGTCATCGCCGTGATCAGGGAGCCGGTCCCCCCCATGGTCCAGTGCACGCCAAATTGACGCTCCAGGGCATTGACCAGGCTGTAGACGCAGGTGACGGAGTAAGGGTTGCCGCCGATGAGCAAGCTTTGCAGGCTCATGGCCATGCGCAGCTTGGGATGCTTCAGATGTCCGGCCACCATCTGGTGCAGGCTGCGCCAACCGCGCATCCGCGCAATGGAAGGGATGGCCTGGAGTAGATCGCCCACCGTGTTGAAGGGCTTGGTGCCAAGCGCCTCAAAGCCGCGCTGATGACAATCGTCGGCCTCGCGCATGAAGCGCTCAAACCCCAAGGCATCGGAGGGGCTGATACGCCGTACCTCGGCCCGCATGCGGTCAATATCGCCGCTGTAGTCGAAGTGATCGCCGTCGTCAAAACGGATACGGTAGAACGGATCGAGGTGCTTGAGCGTGACCTCATCAGACAGGCGTCGACCGGCCAGCTGCCACAGCTCCTCCAAAAGGGCCGGCACAGTGATGATGGTCGGTCCGGCATCGAAGACATGCCCGTTGACCCGGTGCACATAAGCCCGCCCCCCGGGCGCGTCGAGCTTTTCGAGCACCGTCACCTGCCAGCCGCGCAACTGCAGCCGAATAGCGGCTGCCAGACCGCCAAAGCCACTGCCGATCACAATCGCGTGGGGTCGCTGGACGATACCAGCGAGCCTGTGGTTTTCGAGCAGGTTGACTGCATTCATGGCGGGTCGGCCTTCGCTGTTGCGCCCAGGGGCACTGTCGGCAGGGACAAACTCTGGCTGTCACGGGGTCGCTGCGCCGCAGGTCGTCCCATCGCCCAGCCCCACAACCGCTCGATCGACAGCGGGAAAGCCATCAGCAGATGCTCAACAATGGCCAGCCCCAGCAAGGTGGCCAATAACACCGAGCCCGTGCTGGCGCTGATCAAGCCGGTGTTGACTTCCCAAACCAGCCCAAAAAGGATCAGCGCCGACGAACCTAGCGTCAGGAAAAAGAAAGGCGTGACAGGTCCGCGTCTGAAATAGCTGGCCATGTAGGCCAGCTGCACCGGCAGATACTGGGCGCCGGTCTGCGGAACACCCAGGTAGAGGTTGAGTTTGGCCGTAAGCCGCATGCACCAGAGCAAGGCAAAGGTGCACAGGGCCACGTGGTTAGGGTGCCCTGTTTGCATCCACCACAGCACGCAAAAGTTCAGCAGCAGGGCCACCTCATGGTAGGCCACCGCCAGCACCGACTGTCGCAGGCGCGTCCATCCGCGAGCCCGGGCGCCAAGCGGCAAGCGCCGGGGACCCGTCAGCCAACCGGTCAGAAAGGCCAGCTCATGCCAGCCCCACATCAAGATCACGCTGGCAAAGCCCAAATAGGCGGGGCCACTGCCGGTGCTGCGCATACTCAGCCCGCTACCGAGCAGGCCGAGCATCAACATCAGCGAGGCCAGCGTCAGGCTCCACGGAAAACTCGATGCCCGCCGGCGGACCAGCCACAAAATCGCGCCCGTACCCAGCCACCAGCTGAACAAGGCAAAGGCCACCGCAGCCGCGACCGAGGAAGACCAATCAGCCATGGGGGGGCCAGCGTTTCATGAAGGCGGTCATGGGCGAAATCCTGGGCATCACCAAACCGGCGCGACGCGGACCTGCTTGGGCAACTCGTGCGACTTGACGGGTACCAGAAACATACGCGCAAAAGTCCCAAAGGCGCGAACCGCGTGCACGGCCTGGAGCAAAGCGCCCATCAGGCCTCCCCGCGCCTTAGCGCGCTGGTGAGCAGCGGAAATTTCAACCAGCCGGTCCATACCGCCGCGCATCACCGGATGATCGATATCGAGCTCCACCGGGAACACCTGACGGCAGATCTGCGAGGTGATGCGAAAAACCTGGTAGTCGTATTCCGTTGAGTGCAGGCCCATCGCCTCGTGCAGGAGCGGACGGCTGTGGTCACGTACATACATGGTGGCGTAGACCGCCAAGATGAAAAAACGGATCCACAGACGGTTGAGTCCGCTTAGCAGCCGCGGATTGGCCCGCATGATCAGGGCAAAGGATTCGCCGTGGCGAAACTCGTCATTGCACCAGCGCTCGAACCACCGGAAGATAGGGTGAAAGCGCTTGTCGGGATGCCGCTCGAGCTGGCGAAAAATAGTGATGTAGCGCGCGTAACCAATCTTCTCCGAGAGATACGTCGCATAGTAGATGTACTTGGGTTTGAAAAAGGTGTATTTCTTGCTGCGCTTGAGGCCCCCCAGGTCGATGCCGAGGTTGAAATCCTTGAGTGACTGGTTGAGAAAGCCGGCGTGCCGGGACTCGTCCCTGGCCATATAGGTCATCAGCTGCCGAATATCGGGGTTGCTGATGTTCTTGCGGATTTCGTTGTACAGAATGCAGCCGGAAAACTCCGAGGTCAGCGAAGAAATCAGGAAATCGATGAACTCCTGGCGCAGCTCTGGACTGAGCTGCGGCATGAGCTGCTTGACCTCCTCGGCGAACTGCGCATCGCGCTGAAAGTGGTCGTGGTTGTTGTCACCTTCATACTCGGCCATCATGGCATCCCACTCGGCGCGCACCGAATCGACATTGAGTTCGTCGAAATCCTTAAAGCGCGTGGTGTAGAAGCGCGGTGACAAGACGGTATTGACCAAAGCTCGCGCCGTAGCATCGGCCGAGCTCTCCACCTTGCTCATCAGCAAGTCGACATGGTCGGTATTGCGATCGTTGGCGATGGTGGCATTCACGGTTGAACTCCTTGAGACGAAGAAGACAGGCCTATATCCTGCAGTTGGGCAAAGACGGCCGCATTGCTGTGACCAAATGCCTCCAGGTGAATACGTTCTCCGGTCGCCGGATCGCGCAACACCAACTTGCCGTCGGCGTACCCCGACAGCTCAAAGGGGACGTCGGGGCCCAGACCCCGCCGCATGCGCTCACGCGCCAGAGTGCGAAGCGCTCCGCGTGCAAAGCCTTGCTCGCCACGCAGCCGAGCCACCTCACGACCGTGAGCCGCGTCGACCACGGCGATATCGCCCTCGGGACGGTCTTCAAAACGCAGCAGACGTTGCCACCGGACCGGGCCGAGCTCAAGCGCCTGCGGCTCTTGGTGCCGGTACCACGCCACCGACAGGATCGTCAGTGACAAAAAACCCAGGGCCAGCCACAGCAGCCAGGGTCGGCGGCGAACGGTAGGCAAGGGCTTGACAACAGCCATGGCAGCCAGACTCATGCGGTCACTGTCCTGGACAGCGGCTCACGCTCGCGCGATGCACTTGGAGCCTCCTGTGGAGTGACCAAAGCCTCCGTCGGATTGGCAGCGCGCCAAGCTTGCAGGATCTGGTGCGCCACCTCCTCCGCTTGCGGCACACAGCGCAGACTGGGCTGCGGCTGTCGCAGATGCCAGGCCCGAGCGTGCGGCCACAGATGCAGATAGGCAATGCGGTCCGAGCCCTTGATCTTCAGCGCGATGTCGCCACAGCCCCGACGGCGCGGCTTGATCGCCGCGGCAGACAGACAACTCAGCGGCAGGTTGAAAGTCATGGTCAGTACGATGCCCACCCGCATCACCACCCGCTTGCTGGTCAGGGTATAGAGGCAGGTGTGGGAGGCAAACCAGGCGATGCCCGAAAGCATCAGGAGGGCCGTTAAAGCCAGCACGGCGCTGGTCATCACCGAAGGAATCACGACCTTCAGAGGCTGGTCCTGCATGAAGGCGGCCTGCAAGGCCAGCATCAGCAGGAAGTACACCGCGAGCTTACGCACATGGAAGGCGTGCACGGCCAGCTGCCGCCAGTCGGGCGACCCCTGCCAAAGGATGCGCTCGCCCGCAGGCAAGCTCTCCGGCAGACCCGGGGCAGCCTCAAATTCGTGCTCGTGCTGCGTTTTCAAAACAGGGGCTCCTGGCGTTCGGGCGAGGCGTAGAGAAGGCCGGCACCGAAGAAGGCGGGGATCCGCTCCTCCTCCAGCATGGTGATCTGCTCAGGGTGGCGGGTGGCCGGTACCCCCTCGAACTGATCAGCCATCAGCGCATGCACATAAACACCATCGCGTTTGATGCGGGCGAACATGATGGGCAGCAAAACGCGCCGGCCGCCGCGGGTCTGCACCTCGAGATAGCGAAACATCATTTCCATGCGGTCGACCCAGAGGTCGACCACATGACCGGCCAGGGCGTGATCGCCACCATAGACCGGCAAACCACGCGGATCGGTATCACGCACGGCGACGCTGTGGTCGGCCGCCACGCGCATCGGGACGATCTTGGGCTCGCCGTGGTGGGTCAGATCGGGGGTGTCAGCGCGCATGGCCCAAGCTCCAGGGCCGACGCCAGCCAACAGAGGATCGCCCTCGGGCTCGATGGGCGCGCCGTTCCAACCATGTGCGGGTCGGGCTGAGTAGCGACCATCTGGGCGATGCGGATCGGGCGCATGCACCTCACGACCGTCGTGGAGCTTGTAGGTTTTGGGCTCGGGCACCGGCGCGCCCGTGATCCTCGGACCGTTTTCGCGGCCGGGATCCATGGGATAGCCTTCGCGGTGGTTCTCCCGCGCCAGGTAGTAGATCAGTCCGAAGAAAAAGATCCAGAAGGCATAAAGCACAAGCTGGGCTACGTCAACGTACTGCGTGATGGCGCCTGTTTCCATGGTGGTTCTCCTTCATTCAGGGCGAGCTAGCAGGTTCATAGTGAATCAGCCGGGCATTTCGGCCAAGCCGATGCGCCGGGGGGGAGCGCGATGACGCGCGGCCAAGGGGCCCAGCGCCACGAGCACAACAAAAAGCAGGTACATCTCGAAGTGGAAGACAAAGCTGTAACCGGTCACCGGCGAGTTCAGGGCTTGCCCCAACCAGCCCGATTGCGCCAGACCGCCGACCAAGTCGCGCAGCACGCCACCGAAGACCATGGCCAGACCCGCCGCAGTGGCTTGCACCGCGCCCCAGGCACCCAGAACCATGCCGGTGAGCTCGCGCTCGGGCATCTGCATCGCGTTGAGCAACATGCCCACCGAAAACAGGCCGCCGGCAAAACCGATCAAGGCCGCCCCGAAGCGGAACAGCCAGGCTGACTCCAGAGGGGCCGAAAAGATCACGCAGGCAAAGGCGGGCAAACCCAACAAAGCTCCCAAGGCCGCCAGTCGACAGGTATCCAGACCACGCGCGCACAGACGGGCCGACCAGGCAAAGGCCAGCAGACAACCGCCGGCCGTCAAAGCCGTCAGCGATGAAGTCAGACTGACATCCAAGCCCAGCACCTCACCGCCATAGGGCTCGAGCACGATGTCCTGCATGCTAAAGGCCGCCGTTCCCAGGCCCACTGTCCACAAGAAGCGGCGCATCTTGGGCAGGGCCATCAGGCGCTGCCAGTTGCGAGCAAAGCCGCCCTGCTCTCGCTGGCCGCGCCTTTCAGAGCGGGCCTCCTGCTTCCACAGCGAGATCAGGTTCAGGGCGATCACCACCACCGCGCTGCCCTGCACCACCTGAATGAGGCGGCGCGGACTGAAGTCCTGCAACAGCCAGGCCAGCAGGGCACTGCCCACCATCAGTCCGACCAAGAACATCGCATAGAGCAGTGCCACCACCCGCGGCCGCTTCTCCAGCGGCGCCACATCGGTGGCCAGAGCCAGGCCGGCCGTCTGAGTGATCTGCATGCCAGCGCCCACCAGAATAAAAGCCAGAGCCGCGCCCAGGCGGCCGAACCACAGCGCGCCCAGGTCGGGCGCATCGGAAAGCAACAAGAGCGCAAAAGGCATCATGGCCAGGCCGGCGAACATCAGCAAGCTGCCCATCCACAGGTAAGGCAGTCGGCGTAAACCCAGAGCCGAGGGGTGGGTATCACTGCGGTAGCCGATAAAAGCCCGCGCCGGGGCAAAAAGCAGCGGCAAGCCCACCGACAAGGCCACCCACCAGGCGGGCACCCCCAGCTCCACAATCATCACCCGGTTGAGCGTACCGACCAACAAAGCGGTACTCATGCCGATAGCCGCCTGGAACAAGGACAAGCGCAGCAAACGGCCCAGCGGCAGCTCGCTGGAGGCCGCATCGGCAAAAGGCAGGTGCCGACAGGCCAGAGCGACGAGCCAGGCCGGTGGCTTGAGCCCAACGCCTCTCATGCCGTCCACTCCCAGGCTTGCGAGGTGTAGAAGCCGCTGCTCACGCGCAGACTGCGGCCCTCGCGCCAGCCGCAGGGCGCCAGAGCCTGCTCCAAGCCTTGTCGCAGCACAGGCTCGGCCACCGGCGTCAGCGAGGGCGAGCGATCATTGCGCGGAAACAGCCGGCCCAGTCCGTGCATCAAGGCCAGCGCCGGGGAGCGAGGCGCAAAGGTAAACACGATGGAGGTCCGGGTGCGCGCGGACAGCCGCTGCAGGGCCTCGACCATGTGCGGCACATCGTAGTGAATCAGCGAGTCCATCGCCACCACATGATCGAAAGAGCCAAGTTCATCGGCCAGCATGTCACCCGCGAGGAACTGCACCCGCCCGCCGCCCTCGATGCCTTGTTCGGTATAGCGCTCAGCGGCCAGGGACACCAAGGTGGGTGAGAGATCAACGGCCACCACCTGTGCACCGCGACGGGCCGCCTCCGTGGCCAGGGCACCCGTGCCGCAGCCGGCATCGAGAAGACGCAGTCCACGCATGTCCAGCGGCAGCCAGGAAAGCAGAGTGCCGCGCATCTGGTCGCGGCCGGCGCGCACCGTGGCGCGTATGCGCCCAACCGGCGCATTGGAGGTCAGCCGCTCCCACGCCTTGGCCGCCGTGCGGTCAAAGTAATGCTCGATTTGCTCGCGCCGCTGCAGATAACCACTGCTTTGCATCAATCAAACCCCAACAGATCAAAAATGTCCCGGTCCTTCATGGGCACCGCGGGCAGCGGATCGGACCCCTTCCACAGCGAGGCGGCCAGGCGCATGTATTCGTCCTGCACGGCCTTGACCGCTGGAGTAGCCTCCACCTCAAACAGCGTCGACTTGGACAGCCGGCTCTTGCGGATCTCGTCGAGCATGGGAAAGTGGGCCATGCTCTTGAGGCCAGTGGCGTTGTTGAACTTATCGACCTGGTCGGTGGCATCGCTGCGGTTGACAATGACGCCTCCAAGCCGCACGTTGTAGTTTTTGGATTTGGCGCCGATAGCCTGCACGATGCGGTTCATTGCAAAGATGGAATCAAAGTCGTTGGCTGTGACGATCAGGGCGCGGTCGGCATGCTGAAGCGGGGCGGCAAAACCGCCGCAGACGACATCACCCAACACGTCGAAGATCACCACATCGGTATCTTCAAGCAGGTGGTGCTCCTTGAGCAGCTTGACGGTCTGGCCCACGACATACCCGCCGCAACCGGTTCCGGCCGGCGGTCCACCGGCCTCCACGCACATGACGCCGTTGTAGCCAGGAAAGACAAAGTCTTCCACCCGCAATTCTTCGGCGTGAAAATCGACCTGCTCAAGCGCATCGATGACGGTAGGCAGCATCTTTTTGGTCAGAGTGAAGGTCGAGTCGTGCTTGGGGTCGCATCCAATCTGCAGCACCCGCTTGCCCAAGTGAGAGAAAGCGGCCGACAGGTTCGAAGAGGTGGTGCTCTTGCCTATCCCCCCTTTGCCATAGACCGCAAAGACCTTGGCAGTGCCAATCTTGACGCTCGGATCCATGTGCACCTGGACGCTGCCCTCCCCGTCCTCACCGCGAGAGGACTTTCGGATATTGGTGATCGGTACGGTGGCAAGGCTCATGCGGATGCTCCTTCGTAGATGCCCTCGAGGCGGTCTTCCAGCTCTTCGCTGGCTTGGCGCAAGGCTTGCAGCACCTGCGGGTCGGGTTGCCAATATTGGCGGTCTGAAGCTTCGATCAGGCGGTTGGCCAAACGGGCCGAGGCGGTGGGGTTGAGCGCAGCCAGACGCTGGCGCATCTGCTCGTCCAGCACAAAAGCCTGGGTCAGTTGCTCGTAGACCCAGGGCTGCACCTGACCGGTGGTGGCCGACCAACCCATGGTGTTGGTCAGGTGCGCCTCGATCTGGCGCACACCCTCGTAACCGTGCTTGAGCATGCTCTCGTACCACTTCGGATTGAGCATGCGGGTGCGGGTTTCAAGCGCCACCTGCTCCGAGAGCGTGCGCACCGTGCCACCGCCGTGGCCGTCACGGGTCTGATCGCCGATGTAGACCGGCGCTACCGCCGCTTCCTGGCCACCGGCGCGGGCCGTCTTGGCCCTCTGGATCGCACGGCTCACCCCCCCGAGGGTATCGAAGTAGGTATCGACCGTGGTCACGCCCAATTCAACCGAGTCGAGGTTCTGGTAAGCCAGATCCACATCGGCCAGCATGGTGGCGAGCAAGCGGCCCTGCTGCATCGGCTTGCCGGAGCGGCCGTAGGCAAAACCTTTGCGTCGGCTGTAGGTCTCGGCCAATTCGTCTCCCGAATCCCAGCGACTGTTGTCGATCAGCATGTTCACATTGGCGCCGTAAGCTCCCTCGGCATTGCCGAACACGCGCAGCGATGCGGCCTCCAGATCGCAGCCGTGCTCTTGCTGGTAGGCCAGCGCATGCTTGCGTATGAAATTGCGCTCCAGGGGCTCGTCCGCGCTGGCGGCCAAATACGCCGCCTCAGCCAACAGACGAATCTGCAGCGGCAGGAGGTCGCGGAAAATGCCCGAGAGAGAAATCACCACATCGATACGCGGGCGCTTGAGTTCGGACAGGGCTAGCAACTCGGCACCGGCCAGCCGCCCGTAGCTGTCAAAGCGAGGCCGCGCGCCCATGAGGGCCAGCGCCTGGGCAATCGGGCCGCCCTCGCTCTTGAGGTTATCGGTGCCCCACAGCACCATGGCTATCGACTCGGGCAGCGGGTTGCCATCGGCCCGGTAACGCTCGAGCAGGCGCTCGGCCTGACGGGCGCCATCCTTGACCGCATAGGCGCTGGGAATGCGGAAGGGGTCAAAGCCGTGCACATTGCGACCGGTGGGCAGCACATCCGGCGTGCGCAGCAAGTCACCGCCAGGGGCCGGCCGTACGAAGCGGCCGTCCAGGGCGTGCAGCAGGCCCTGCATCTCGCTGTCTTTGCACAACTCGTCGCGGGCACGGGCCAGCGCCTGCAAGACAACCAGGCGCGCGGCCTTGTGCGCCGCCACCGACGCGTCGATTTGCGTCCACCCGCGCCAGGCATCATCGGCCGAATCTCCGGCAGCCAGCGCCTTGAGTACCGGATCGGGTACGCTCTGCTCGTGCCAAGCTTTAGCGCAGCTGCCCAGCATGTCGATCAGCGCCTCCTGCGACAGCGGCTGCCCGACCACATGCAGGCCATGTGGAATCAGCGTGTAGCACAACTCTAGAACCGCATCGTTCAGACGGGTGATCTGTGCCGGCGCCTGATCGCTCCAGGCGGGCTCGGCTGAGGCCAATTCGAGCTCGGCCGCCTGGGCCTGAATGAGAACGGCCAACTCCTCAGCCTCGGCCCCGGATTGCACCTCCAGGCCGCGGTAGCGCTCGATCATTTCCCGAAGCGCATGCAGTCCTTTGTAGAGACCGGCCTGAGCTACCGGCGGGGTGATGTAGCTCACCAGAGTGGCGGCCGATCGGCGCTTGGCAATGGTGCCCTCCGAGGGATTGTTCGCGGCATACAGATACAGGTTGGGCGTATCACCGATAAGGCGGTCGGGCCAGCAGTCGGCGCTCAGTCCGTTTTGCTTGCCCGGCATGAACTCCAGCGCACCATGGGTGCCAAAGTGCAGCAGCACATCGGCACCAAAATCCTCCCGCATCCAGCGATAAAAGGCCGAGAAGGCGTGCGTAGGCGCAAAGCCCTTTTCAAACAGGAGCCGCATCGGATCGCCTTCATGGCCGAAGGCCGGCTGTATGCCAACGAAGACATTGCCAAAGCGCTCGCCCAGCACAAAGATCCGGCTGCCGTCGCTCTGGTGCCGACCCGGCGCGGGGCCCCACGCAGCCTCGATTTGCTTGAGGTGCTTTTCGCGGCGCACATGATCGTCGGCAGCCACCAGCGCGTGCACATTGGCCTGGGCGCCGTAACGATCGGCATTGCCCTGGATGATGCGCTGGCGCAGCGCATCCACGCTGGCGGGCAGCTCAACCTGATAGCCCTCGCGCCGTAGGGCAGTGAGCGTGTTGAACAAAGACTCGAACACACTCAAGTGCGCTGCGGTTCCGGTGCTGCCCGCGTTGGGCGGGAAATTGAACAACACAATCCCCACCTTGCGTTGGGCGCGCGAAGACTTGCGCAAAGCAATCAGCCGGGCCAGGCGGGCTGACAGCGCATCGGCACGCTCGCTGCAGGTGTTCATGTCGTGGGCCCCGGCCGAGTCGAAGCGGCAATGCCGCGAGCAACCGGTACAGGCGCTGGCCCCCGCGCCACCCCGGCCACCGTAGACCATATTGCCAGTGGCGCCGTCAAGTTCGGGGATAGACACCATCATGGTGGCCTCGACCGGGAGAAATCCGCGCTCCGAAGCCCCCCAGCTGTCCAGGGTCTGGAACTCGACCGGTGCCACCGCCAGGTAGGGCAGATCCATGCGTGCCAACAGTTCCTCGGCGGCGCGCGAGTCGTTGTAGGCCGGTCCCCCGACGAGCGAAAAGCCGGTCAGCGAGACCATGGCATCGATGAGCGGCTGGCCGTCCCGCATGAAAAACGATTCGATCGCCGGACGATTGTCCAGACCGCTGGCAAATGCCGGTATCACTCGCAATCCACGCGCCTCCAGGGCGGTAATAACGCCGTCGTAGTGCGCCGTGTTGCCAGCCAACACATAGGAGCGCAGCAGCAAAATGCCCACCGTGCCGGCGCTGCCGCTGGTGGCCACGCGCGGCAGATCGGACAGCCGGTCAGACAGGCGATGCCCGGATGGGCTTTTCAAGCGCGGGTGGTAAACGCCGACCTCGGGGTATTCCACCGGCGGATCGACCTTCAGGCCGCGCAGCGCAGCGCGGGGACCGCAGGCGTAGCGATCGATCAGCAGGCTGACCAGGCCCTGGATGTTCTCCTGCGAACCAGCCAACCAGTACTGCATAGCCAGGAAATACGCCCGCACGTCCTGGGCCGTGCCCGGAATAAAGCGCAAGATCTTGGGCAAGCGGCGCAGCATCTTCATCTGGCGCTCGCCAGCGCTGGTCTTCTCCTCGGCGCTCATGTCGCCAGCCTGTGCGCTCTTGCCACGCAATTTCTTGAGCAACTCCATCGGACCGCTGCTGGGCGCCTGCATGTCAAAGCGTCCCATGCGGGTGAGCTTGCTCACCTCGCTGGCCGACATCAGACACACCATGGCATCACAGTGCTCACGCCGCGCGCGCAAGGCTGGCATCACCGGCAGGAAGTGCTCTTCCATGAACAGCATGGTGACAATGACAATGTCACCCGATGCGATGTCACGCTGGCAGCGCTCTAGGGCCGCCGAATCGGCACCCCACTCGGAGGCTGCGTGAACCTGCATCTGCAGTCCGGGAAGGGAGCGCTTGAGGCGCAAGAGGGCCCGTTCGGCAGCACTGGCCAAATGGCTGTCCATGGTCACCAGCACCACGCGAATGGTCGGATTCGCGCCGGCCGCGGGGGCCCTGGCCATGAGCGAACTTTCAACGACTGAAGTGAGCTTTGGCATCGTAGAGCGTATCCACGGTGATCACCGGCACGCCGCGCTCGCGCGCATAGAGCTCGGTGTTTCGCTTGGCTTTGCCACGCACGAAAAAGGGGATCTTGCGCAGCTCTTTCTCGGCCTCCACCCCCCAGGTGGTCGTGATCTCGGCGGCAGACGCGGGCACCTCGGACCGCATGCGGGCCGAGGCTGCCGGCACGCCCGCGCGACCGAGGTGGGACGGCGCTGCATCCTCATGAAATTCGGAGTCACCGCGGAACATGCCAATCAGATGCTCCTCCAGCCCCATCATGAGCGGATGCACCCAGGTATCAAAGAGCACGTTGGCCCCTTCAAAACCCATCTGCGGTGAATAACGGGCCGGGAAATCCTGCACGTGAACGGGAGCGGAAATCACCGCACAGGGCAGACCCAGGCGTTTGGCAATATGTCTTTCCATTTGCGTTCCGAGCACCAGCTCGGGCTGCAATTGCGCAATCCGCTGCTCCACCTCCAGATAGTCATCGGTGATGAGGGCCTCGCACTGGTAGAGCTTGGCGGCCTCGCGAACCTCGCGCGCGTACTCCCGGCTGTAGGTGCCCAGGCCGACGACCGTAAAGCCCATTTCCTGCGCCGCCACGCGGGCGCAGGCCACGACATGGCTGGCATCGCCGAAGAGAAACACCCGCTTACCGGTGAGGTAGGTTGAGTCGACCGATCGCGAATACCAGCCGGCGCGGGATTTCTCGCGCAGATCGGGCGCCTGCTCCAAGCCGGCCAGGGCGACCACCTCCGCCACAAAATCCTGGGTGGCATGGACCCCAATGGGAACGACACGGGTGTAGGGTTGTTGGTATTGCCGCTGCAACCACAGCGCCGCCGTCATGCCGGTTTCCGGGTAGAGCACCACATTGAAGTCCGCCTCGTGCAGCCGCGCCAGATCGGCCGCGCTGGCATTGAGCGGGGCAACCACCCTCACCTCGATGCCCAGGTGCTCAAGCAGGCCGGTGATTTCCTGCACATCGTCACGATGGCGAAAGCCCAGCGCCGTCGGCCCGAGGATGTTGCAGCTCGGCGGGCAGCCAACGGCCCGAGCAGTCCTGTCCTTTCGCGCCGGTTCCACCGATAAATGGCGCACCATCTGGTAGAACGTCTCGGCGGCTCCCCAGTTTTCCTTGCGCTGATACGATGGCAACTCCAGCGCAACCACAGGGACGGGAAGGTCGAGGGCACGCGCCAAGCCGCCCGGATCATCCTGGATCAACTCGGCGGTGCAAGAAGCCCCTACCATCATCGCCTTCGGAGCAAAACGCTCGTACGCCTCGCGTGCGGCCGTCTTGAACAGTTCGGCGGTGTCCCCGCCCAGATCGCGCGCCTGGAAAGTGGTGTAAGTCACCGGCGGACGCTTGGGCAGGCGCTCGATCATGGTAAACAGCAGATCGGCGTAGGTGTCGCCCTGCGGTGCATGCAGCACATAGTGCACATCGCGCAAGGCGGTGGCCACTCGCATGGCTCCGACATGAGGGGGGCCTTCGTAGGTCCAGAGCGTCAGTTGCATGCCATGCGCTCCTAGGCCGCCAGACGCAGGCGTCGGTTCAAGGGACGGCTGAACAGCTCGGCCAGATCGCCGGCCTGCTCATAGCCTTGTATGGGAGTGAAGACCAGCTCGATAGCCCACTTGGTGGTCAGACCACGAGCCTCCAGGGGATTGGCCAGGCCCAGGCCGCAAACCACAATGTCGGGTTGCTCATCGATGCAACGGTCGAGTTGCTGCTCGACATGCTGGCCCTCCGAGAGCCGAGCCTCGGCGGGCAGGAGGGCCAGCTCCTCGGCCAGATGGGGTCGGTGCAGGTAGGGCGTACCGACTTCAGTCAGACGCATGCCCATCTCTCGGCTGAGGAAACGCGCCAGCGGAATCTCCAACTGTGAATCGGGGAAGAAAAAAATAGACCGTCCCTCAAGTAAAGCGCGCTGCCGTGCCAAAGCCGCCTGCGCCCGCTCCACCGGAGCCTGTATGACCTGCGTCAAGCGCTCGGAGGGCACCCCAAAGGCCTCGGCGGCCGCGCGCAGCCAGGCGCTTGTGCCTTCCACGCCCAGGGGAAAAGGCGCCGGCAACCGGCTGGCGCCGCGAGCGTCGAGGGCGCGGGCGGTATCGGCCAAAAAGGGCTGGGCCAGCAGATAGCGGGTGTTTGGCCCGATGGCCGGCAGGGCCTGGGCCCGGCGCGGCGGGAAGAACTGCACCGGAACTCCCAGTTGCTCGAACAGGCGCTCGAACTGGTCTTCCACCACATCGGCCAGCGTGCCGACCACCAGCAGAGGATCAGGCGCAGCACTGGGCACGCGAGCGGGCAGCTGCGGCACCAGACAGGCCAGGCAGGCATCCTCGCCCTGAGTAAAGGTGGTCTCGATGCCGCTGCCCGAATAATTGAGGACACGCACCGCTGGCGAAAAGCGCCCGGACAGCCGGGTCGCCGCACGCGACAGATCGAGCTTGATCACTTCAGACGGACAGGAGCCGACCAAAAAGAGCAGCCTGATTTCCGGACGCCGCTCGAGCAGGCGTTGCACCACCCGATCAAGTTCCTCATTGGCGTCGGCCAGACCGGCCAGATCACGCTCGTCGATGATGGCCGTGGCAAAACGCGGCTCGGCAAAAATCATCACCCCTGCAGCCGATTGCAGCAGGTGGGCGCAGGTTCTCGAGCCGACCACCAGGAAGAAGGCGTCCTGTATCTTGCGGTGCAGCCAGATGATGCCGGTCAGACCGCAGAACACCTCGCGCTGACCACGCTCGCGCAGAACCGGGCGGTCGCTGCAGGCCGCCGCCTCCTGTCGCAGGGCAATCACCGGGCTCATGCGGGCAGCCCCTCTTGCCGCTGGCCTTCGCCCGAGGCGGCGCTGGCCGCCTCCAGCCGCGCCGCTCGCAACTTAATGAGGAACTGGGCCGCATTGATCACATAGGCCGCATAGGCCGCCAGTGCCAGCCCCATCAGGGATTGAGGCTCGAGCCATTGACCCAACAGGGCCATCAGATAGGCGGTGTGCAGGGCCAGCACCAGCATGCTGAAAACGTCTTCCCAGAAGAAGGCCGGGGCAAACAGGTACTGCCCAAAAACCACCTTCTCCCAGATGCAGCCGGTGACCATGATGGTGTAGAGCACCAAGGTCTTGAGGACGATGGAGGCCTCGGCCCAGCCCTGCCCCTGCCCGGTCGACAGGAAGCGCAGCACCAAGAACAGGCTGACCAAAAACACCAGAAACTGCAGCGGGGCCAGCACGCCCTGAACCCAAGTCCAGGCCGAAGCATCGCGCCGCTGACGCTCCTCGGGCGTGTAAAGCGGGCGCCGCGGTGGCGAGCGCTCGGTTACAGGCAGCATGGCAAATCCCCTCAAAAGTGGCGGGTATCCGGACACCCGCTTCCCTCAATTTAATCGGGTCCGGCCCTTGTGTCAATTTTAATTGACGACTAACTAGGTTGACACTTGGGTCAAAATAGTCGAATTTCCAAAAAAACCTTTGACCTGGGCCTGCCCAGGGAGTACAACCGGGCCGTGGACTGTTCCACTGACTGCCGGCCAGGCCCGGGGTAAGCGAAACCCCCTGGACCCTCAGCCCGACAAAGAGGAACTCATGCGCGCAAGTCCGCGGCAGTGACCTAGCGTGCACGGAGACCAACATGGGTTCGTTTGAAACACCCGACCCGCCAGAGCGGCAGCAGCCGCAGGAGTCAGGTCGCTTGCCGCAGCGATCTGACGGCCTGCTGATGCGTACGGTCGAGGACGAAATCATCCCTCGCCTGGTGCGGGCCCACGGCCAAGCGCCTCAGCCCGCAGAAACCTTCATCAGCCCGGAAGAGGTCGAACGCTTCACCGACCAACTCCTCAACGCCGACGACTCTGCGCTGCACCAGAGCCTGCAAGAACTGCGTCAGCGTGGTGTCTCAGTTCAAGCGGTTTTTCTCGACCTGCTGACCCCGGCGGCGCGCCGACTGGGCGACTTCTGGACCTGCGACAGCTGTAGCTTTACCGATGTCACGGTGGCCATGGGGCGCTTGCAGCAGTTGCTGCGTGCCAACAGCAGCGCCTTTGGGCTTAACAATATCGGCGAGGGGCGGGCCGCGGACCGCCGGGTACTGCTGATGCCCTGCCCCGGCGAGCAACACACCTTCGGTCTGTCCATCGTGGCCGAGTTCTTCTACCGAGCCGGTTGGGACGTCACCACCAGCTTCATGCAACCGAGTGCCTCGCTGACCCAGTTGGTCGAGCGCCAGTGGTTCGACGTGATCGGCCTGAGCCTGGGCGATCTCGAAGGCGTGGGCCGACTCAATGACTGCGTGCGGCAAATCCGCAGGGCCAGCGCCAATCCCCAGGTCCCCATACTTGTAGGGGGATCTGTTTTCATATTGAATCCCAGCTTAGCAGAGCAGGCCGCCGCTGATGCGGTGGTGTTGAAAGCCGACGAGGCCCCGGCGGTGGCCCAGCGGCTCCTAGAACGACAAAACGCCGGGGCTTGAACCCCGCGACCGATCCGAGGCCCCGCACCCATGTCCACCCCTCAACCCGTCCTGAACGAACAAGGCTTGGCCCGCGCCGAAGAAATGCTGCGGGGTCTGTCCACCGAGATGGTGGCGCAACTTTTGGCCGCTTCGTCGGATGTGGTACTGCTGCTGGATGAGGCCGGCGTGATCCTGGATCTGGCCTTTACCGGGGACGATCTGATCGCCCGGGGTTGCCAGCAATGGCAAGGCAAGGCCTGGATGCGCACCGTGACCCTGGAGAGCCAGCCCAAGGTGCAGGCACTGCTCAAAACCTCCAATCCGCAGCAATCGGCCTGGCGTCACATCAACCACGACCTCGACGACGGAACCGTGTTGCCGCTGGCCTATTGCGTTGTCGCAGTCTCCCGGGCGGGCTCTGGCAAGACCAAGCCCACCGTGCATCGGGTGGCCTTCGGACGAGATCTGCGGCCTCAGGTGGCCGTGCAGCAGCGGCTGGTGACGGCCCAGCTGTCCATGGAGCGCGATTACTGGCGTCTGCGCCAGGCTGAGACCCGCTATCGACTGCTGTTCCAGTTGGCCTCCGAGCCGGTGCTTATCCTCGACGGCGCGCTGGACAAAATCACTGAGATCAACCCCGCCGCCCAGACCCTGCTGGGCGACAAGCAGGGGGGCCATCGGCAGGCCCTGAGCGAACGCCTCGATCCGGCCAGCCTGAGCGCACTGCGCGACATGCTCGAGAAGCTGCGCAGCAACGGACGGGCAGACCCCGTGCCCGTGCGTCTGAAGGGCGGTCAGGAATTTCTGGCCTCTGCCTCCCAGTACCGCGAAGAACAGACCCTGCAGTTTCTGCTCAGACTGACGGCACAGACAGCGCAGAGCCACGCCAAGCTGCCTAGCGGCAATCCCTGGCTCGGCCCGTTCATGGAACAGGCTCCCGATGCGGTGGCCCTCACCGATCTCGATGGCCGGGTTCTGGCCGTCAACCAGGCTTTCGTCGACCTGGCCCAGGTCGGTAACTCCGACCTGGCCCGCGGCGTATTGCTCGACACCTGGCTAGGGCGTTCCGGCGTCGATCTGCGGGTGCTGCTGACCAATCTGCGTCAGCACGGCACAGTGCGACTTTTCGCCACTCAGATGCGCGGCGAGCTGGGCTCCGCGGCCGAAGTGGAGATATCAGCGGCCACCTTGCAGCGCGGGGAAGAAAAATGTCTGGGTTTTACCATCCGGGACATGGGGCGTCGTCTCGCCCCGGAGACCCGCGCCCCGCGCGAACTGCCACGCTCGGCCAGCCAGATGACCGAACTGGTGGGTCGCATGCCCCTCAAAGACATCGTACGCGAGACCACCGACCTGATCGAACAGCTGTGCATCGAGGCGGCTCTGCAACTGACCCACAACAACCGTGCCTCGGCTGCCGAGATGCTGGGCCTGTCGCGCCAGAGCCTGTACATCAAGCTGCGTCGCTTCGGCCTCGTGGACGGCAGTACCGATCTGCCCGGCGAGGCCAGCGAAGACCCGCGCGCGCCCTGAAGCCCGCTCCGGCCTACTGAAGGCCCCTACCAAACCGACTGAGCCCGCGCACGGCCCCGAGCGCGCGGGTATCGGTCCGCCGGCGCGGCCGGGATAAGGGTCAACCCGAGTTTGCGCCTGGCCGGCTCCGCAGCTGGACACACCCGGCCCTCCAATATGTCAATTTAAATTGACAATAAAGAATGTCCCGGTTACAAAACGCGCATGGCGCGCCCCGCCCTTTCAGCCGTTACCGAACTGTTCAAGCCCATCACCTGGTTTCCGCCCATGTGGGCCTTTGCCTGCGGCGTGGTGGCCTCGGGCATGCCCATGGACGGGCGCTGGGGTCTGGCACTCGTGGGCGTTGCGCTGGCCGGGCCTCTGGTCTGTGCCACCAGTCAAGCCGTCAATGACTGGTTCGACCGCCACGTCGATGCCATCAATGAACCGCACCGGCCGATTCCCTCGGGCCGCATTCCAGGACGATGGGGCCTGTACCTGGCGGTGCTATGGACCGCCGTTTCGCTCTTGGTGGCCACCGCTCTCGGCCCCTGGGGTTTTGGTGCGGCCATGCTCGGCCTGCTGCTGGCCTGGGCCTACAGCGCCCCGCCCCTGCGACTGAAGGAAAACGGTTGGTGGGGCAACGCCGCCTGCGGTATCAGCTACGAGGGCATTGCCTGGATCACCGGCGCGGCGGTGATGGCCGGCGGCGCCATGCCTGATGGACAGTCCCTGATCCTGGCCGCCCTCTACAGCGCCGGCACGCACGGCATCATGACGCTCAATGACTTCAAGGCCATTGAAGGGGATCGCCAGATGGGCGTGCGCTCCCTGCCCGTGCAACTGGGCGTCCATCGAGCCGCCCGGGTCGCTTGCTGGTTCATGGCCCTGCCGCAGGTGGCGGTAATCGCGCTGTTGCTGGCCTGGCAGCAGGAGACGCATGCGGCCGCGGTGGCTGCACTGCTGGTTCTGCAGGGGCTGATGATGCGCCGCTTCCTGGGCGATCCGGTGGGCAAGGCACTGTGGTACAGCGGCTTTGGGGTGCCCCTGTTTGTCAGCGGCATGATGGTCAGCGCCTTTGCCCTGCGCACCTTGGGAGGGGCGGCATGAATTCGACCATCGGATGGGCCTCGGTGGCCCGGCTCGGTCTGGTGCAAGCCTGCATGGGCGCGGTGGTGGTGTTGACCACCTCCACACTCAACCGAGTGATGGTGGTCGAACTGGCACTGGCGGCCATGCTGCCTGGCATCATGGTGGCTCTGCACTATCTGGTACAGGTCTCGCGTCCGCGCATGGGCTACGGCTCGGATATGGGTGGACGGCGCACGCCCTGGATCATCGGCGGCATGATCACCCTGGCAGCCGGCGGCATGCTGGCGACGCTGGGCACCGTCTGGGCCGGATCGAACACGCCAGCCGGGCTGGCGCTGGCGCTGCTGGGCTTTCTGTGCATCGGCACCGGGGTGAGCGCCTGCGGCACCAACCTTCTGGTGATGCTGGCCAAATCCGTGGCCCCAGAGCGCCGCGGACCGGCTGCCACCTTGGTGTGGATCATGATGATCGCCGGTTTTGCCATCACCGCAGGCATGGCCGGTCACTGGCTCGACCCCTACTCCCCCGAGCGACTGCTGCAGGTGGCCGGCTGCATCTGCGCCTTGGCCGTGACCATCACTACGCTGGCCGTGCTCGGCATCGAGAAAACCACCACCCCGGCAGTGCGCGCGGTGCAAAACACCCACGTGGCCTTCAAGGTGGCGCTGCAGCAGGTCTGGCAGGAGCGTGCGGCACGTCATTTCACCATCTTCGTCTTCGTCTCCATGCTCGCCTACAGCGCGCAGGATCTGATCCTCGAGCCCTTTGCCGGCAGCGTCTTTGGCTACACGCCGGGCCAGTCAACCCAGCTCTCGGGGGTGCAGCACGGCGGCGTGCTGCTGGGTATGCTGATGGTGGCCACGGCCGGACTGATGTCAGCGAACTGGTCGCACCGATCATGGGCGGCCCCTCTGGGTTCCCTGCGCGGCTGGACGGTGGGCGGTTGCATCGCCTCGGGCCTGGCCATGGGTGGACTGACCCTGGCCGGCCTGGTGGGTCCCGAATGGCCGCTCAAGGCCAATGTCTTTTTGCTCGGCGTGGCCAATGGCGCTTTTTCCATCGGCGCCATCGGCTCGATGATGCGCATGGCCAGCCAGGGACGCAGCGCGCGCGAAGGCGTGCGCATGGGTCTGTGGGGGGCGGCCCAGGCGATGGCCTTTGGCATCGGCAGCCTGCTGGGCACGGTGGCCAGCGACATCGCGCACGCCCTGATGCAATCGGATGGATCGGCCTACGCCAGCGTCTTCTTCCTCGAGACAGTGATGTTCCTCACATCGGCCGCGCTGGCCTGGCACATCAGGAGCAGCGACGCCCCATCGACCGATACCAGCACCGCGACCGATCCGCAGCGCCCGGCCCCGCTGAAAGTGGCCCATGAAACCTGAACGGCTTGCCCCTTGGAGGGACTGAACATGAATGCCCCACAAACCTATGACGCCATCGTGATCGGCGGCGGGCCGGCCGGAGCCACCGCCGCACAGGAGCTTGCCCAGCAGGGCCACAGCGTATTGCTGCTCGACCGAGCCGGGCGAATCAAGCCCTGCGGTGGCGCGATTCCTCCCCGGCTGATTCGCGACTTCGAGATCCCGGATCGCCTTCTGGTGGCCAAGGCGCAGTGCGCACGCATGGTGGCACCGTCCCACCACCAGGTTGATATCCCCATCGAAAACGGCTTTGTCGGCATGGTCGACCGCGACGAGTTCGACGAATGGCTGCGCCAACGAGCGGCCTCGGCCGGCGCCCGGCGGCAAACAGGCACTTTTTCGCACATCAGCCGTGACAGCGACGGATTGGCGGTCGTGCACTTCACAGCCCGCGACAAGCCCAACCGGGGCGAAGGCCTACCGGCAAGCGCACGCGCCCGCTGCATCATCGGAGCCGACGGCGCCAAGTCAGAAGTGGCTCGCCAGGAGGTCCCAGGGGCCGACAAGGGCAAGTTCGTCTTCGCTTACCACGAGATCATCCGCGCACCCGAACACAAGCCGGTCGGCTACGACGGCAGCCGCTGCGACGTGTTCTACCAGGGCCAGGTCTCACCCGATTTCTATGGCTGGGTCTTTCCGCACGGCCAGACGCTGAGCGTCGGCACCGGAAGCGCGGACAAGGGCTTCTCGCTCAAGACCGCCACCGCCTTGCTCAGACGCATCACCGGTCTGGAACAGGCCGAGACCCTCAGGCGCGAAGGGGCTCCCTTGCCTCTCAAACCCCTGCCGCGCTGGGACAACGGACGCGATGTGGTGCTCGCTGGCGATGCGGCCGGCGTGGTGGCGCCGGCCTCGGGCGAAGGCATTTACTACGCCATGCTGGGAGGCCAGCTGGCAGCGCAGGCGGCGCATGAAATGCTGCGAACCGGCGATGCCCGCGCCCTCAAGCTCGCTCGCAAACGCTTCATGAAGGAACACGGCACCGTGTTCTGGGTGCTGGGCATGATGCAGTGGTTCTGGTACAGCACCGACCGACGGCGCGAGCGTTTCGTCAAGATCTGCGAAGACAAAGATGTCCAGACCCTGACTTTCGAGTCCTACATGAACAAGAAGCTCACCCGCAAAAAGCCCATGGCCCATGTGCGCATCTTCTTCAAGGATGTGGCGCACCTGCTGGGTCTGGCGCGGGTTTAGGCGGCCGCCAGGCCAGTCCGCCAAACCCGCGATGCTCGCAGCTAAGACAGGGCCTTGGCCACCGCCCGCTGCGTCTGCACACTGATGAGGTTGGCGCGGTAAGCGGCGGTACCGTGAATGTCCTCATTGAGGCCGGCTGCATCGATCTTGACCGCAGCGGCAGCCTGGGACGTGAAACTCGCTGAAAGCGCCTTTTCCAGGCCTGCGTGGCGAAACACGCCGTCGCTGGATGCGCCGGTTATCGCCACCCGTACGCCACTGGCAAACTGAGCCACGAACACGCCGACCATCGCGAAACGCGAGGCCGGCTGCTTGAACTTCATGTAGGCCGCACGCTGGGGGATGGGAAAGCTGATGGCGGTGATGAGTTCACCGTCGGCCAGCGCGGTGGCGAACATGCCTTTGAAGAACTCATCGGCAGCAATCTTTCGGCTGTTGGTGTGCACCGTCGCGCCCAGCGCAAGCACCGCACTGGGGTAGCAGGCTGCAGGATCGTTGTTGGCCACCGACCCCCCCAAGGTTCCCATCGCACGCACCTGACGATCACCGATATGGTTGGCCAGATCAGCCAGCGCTGGAATGAGCGACTTGACGTCCGCATGGGAGGCCACCTCGGCATGCCGAGTCATGGCGCCAATGACCACCGCGTTGCCATCGCGGCAGATGCCGGTCAGGTCCTTGATGCCTGAGAGGTCGACCAACTGATCGGCCTGGGTCAGGCGCAACTTCATCGAAGCCAGCAAGGTTTGGCCACCGGCCAAGGGGCGGCCACCGGCCGAGGCCAGGCGAGCCGCATCGGTCGTGGACTTGGGACGCTCTAGGGTAAAGGGATACATGTCGAAGTCTCCTGATCGTGTTCAGTGCTTGGCGGCAGCGATGGCTTGCCAGACGCGGGCTGGCGAAGCCGGCATGTCCAGGTCCTTGACGCCCAGCGGACGCAGCGCGTCGAGGACAGCGTTGATGACCGCCGGCGGCGAGCCGATGGCTCCGGCCTCACCACAGCCTTTGGCTCCAAGGGGATTATGCGTGCATGGCGTGGCCAGGGTATCGAGCTTGAAGGTGGGCAGATCGTCGGCCCGCGGCATGGCGTAGTCCATGAAAGAGCCGGTCAGCAACTGCCCCGACTCGGGGTCGTAAACGCAGTTTTCCATCAGGGCCTGGCCGATGCCCTGCACCAAGCCGCCATGTACCTGGCCCTCGACGATCATCGGATTGATGATGTTGCCGAAATCATCCACCGCGGTGAAGCGATCGATACGCACCACCCCGGTGGCCGGATCCACCTCGACCTCACAAATGTAGGTGCCGGCCGGGAAGGTGAAGTTGGTCGGGTCATAGAAAGCCGTTTCATTAAGACCAGGCTCCAGCTTGTCGAGGGGATAGTTGTGCGGCACATAGGCAGTCAGGGCCACCTGACCGAAGGGAATCTTCTTGTCGGTGCCGCGCACCACGAATTCGCCACCGACAAAGTCGATGTCGGCATCGCTTGCTTCCATCAGATGCGCGGCGATTTTCTTGGCCTTGGCCTCGATCTTGTCGAGCGCCTTCATGATCGCCGTGCCTCCGACGGCCAACGAGCGCGAGCCGTACGTCCCCATGCCGAAAGGCACACGGCCGGTATCGCCGTGCACCACATCCACCATGTCCGGCGAAATCCCCAGACGCGCGGCCACCACCTGGGCAAAGGTGGTCTCGTGGCCCTGGCCGTGGCTGTGCGAACCGGTAAAGACCGTCACGCTGCCGGTGGGGTGCACCCGGATTTCGCCACACTCGAACAAGCCGGCGCGGGCGCCCAAGGCGCCGGCTATGTTGCTGGGCGCAATACCGCAAGCCTCAATGTAGGACGAATAGCCAACGCCGCGCAACAAGCCCTTGGCCTCAGAGGCCGCCTTGCGCTTGGCAAAGCCAGCCACATCAGCCAGTTGGTTGCTGCGGTCGAGCAAGGCGATGAAGTCTCCGGTGTCGTACTGCAGCGCTACCGGCGTCTGGTAGGGGAAGCTGGTGATCATGTTGCGCCGGCGGATCTCGTCCTGCGCCAGGCCGGTTTCCCAGGCAGCGCGCGTGACCAGCCGCTCGAGCAGGTAGGTGGCCTCTGGACGCCCCGCGCCGCGATAGGCATCGACCGGCGCGGTATTGGTGAACCAAGCATCGACTTCCACATAGATTTGCGGTGTTGCGTACTGCCCGGCCAGCAGCGTGGCATACAGGATGGTAGGCACCGCCGTGGCGAAGGTCGACAAATACGCACCCAAATTGGCATCGGTATGCACCCGCAGTGCGAGAAACTTACCGTCTTTGTCCAGAGCGAGTTCCGCATGGGTTTCATGGTCGCGGCCGTGGGCATCGCTGACGAAAGACTCGCTGCGCTCGGCGGTCCACTTGATGTTGCGATTGAGCTTGCGCGCTGCCCAGGTCAAGCAGACATCCTCGGCGTAGAGATAGATCTTCGAGCCAAAGCCGCCGCCCACATCCGGCGCAATCACCCGCACCTTGTGTTCGGGCAGCCCCATGACAAAGGCTGTCATCAGCAGACGCTCCACGTGCGGATTCTGGTTGGCCACATAGAGGGTGTACTCATCGGTGGCGCGGTTGTAGCTGCCAATGGCCGACCGCGGCTCCATCGCGTTCGGTACCAGGCGGTTGTTGATCAGGTCTAGCCGGGTCACGTGCGCCGCCTTGGCAAAGGCCGCCTCCACCTGGGCCTTGTCGCCAATAGCCCATTTGTAGCAGTGGTTGTCCGGGGCCTGTTCGTGCAGGGCCGGGGCCTTGGCCGCCTGGGTGGCCCGCACCACGCTGGGCAACACTTCGTAGTCCACCTCGACCAACTCGGCTGCGTTGCGCGCCTGCTCCTGGGTCTGCGCCACCACCATGGCCACATGGTCACCCACATAGCGCACCTTGCCCTGGGCCAGGATGGGGTGAGGCGGCTCCTTCATTGGGGTGCCATCGGTGCTGGTGATGAGCCAGCCGCAGGGCAGCCCGCCGATCTTATCGGCCGCCACCTGATCGCCCGTGAAGATATCGATCACACCCGGGGCCGATCGGGCCCGCGAGAGATCGATCGACTTGATGCGCGCATGAGCATGGGGCGAGCGCACAAAGACGGCATGACACTGGGCCGCCAGGGTGATGTCGTCGGTGTACTGACCGGCGCCGATGAGGTATCGGTAGTCCTCTTTGCGCTTGAGCGCCTCACCGATGTGAGGCAGTTTGGTGAAGTCAGAAGCACCCATAGTGATCTCTCCAGTCTGAAAGTGAGGGCTCGAAGGCTGCCCGCGTTGCCGCCGCTGCGCGCCTTCCCGCCCGGAATTGGGTTAAGACGTGGCCCTTCAGGCCGCCTTCATCGCCTGGCCGCCTTGCTGCACCGCCTTGACGATGTTCTGGTAGCCGGTGCAGCGGCACAGATTGCCCTCGAGCAGCTCGCGGATCTCGCCTTCACCAGCGCCCGGATGCTTTTTGCACAGGTCGACGGCGCTCATGACCATGCCAGTGGTGCAAAAACCGCACTGCAGGCCGTGGCAGTCCTTGAAAGCCGCCTGCATCGGGTGCATGGTGCCGTCGGCAGCAGCCAGGCCCTCGATGGTGGTGATGTCAGCACCCTGGGCCTGCGCCGCCAAAACATTGCAGCTCTTGACGGCGTTTCCGTTCATCAACACGGTGCAGGCACCACATTGCGCCGTGTCACAGCCGACATGGGTGCCGGTCAGCTGCAACTTCTCGCGGATGAGTTGTACCAAAAGTGTGTGCTCAGGCACATCGACTTGCTGGGTCTTGCCGTTGATTTTTAGTTCGACTTGCATGCGGGGTGTCTCCTGTCCTGCCTCACAAAAACGGGCCGGACCGCAGGCTTTTTCTCAAAGCGAGGGGTCCGGTGGGATGAGCCCATTGTTCGGCGGGCGGGCGCTCTGGTGTCTAGGTGAAACCCTAGTGTGAACCGGTGCGGGCCGATTCCCCGCGCCCAAAAGGCATGGGGTCCGACACAGAGTGTCGACAAAAAGGCCTGCAACCGGACAGAGCCAGGGGACTGCAAGGGGGCAGAGCGGCCCGCGCTGCCGGGCCGCGCTCAGTGCGAGCGATGGCTGCCGTGGCCTGTGTGACCGCCGTGACCCCCACCCGAGGGGCCACCAGGGGCGGGCGCACTGAGCCGGACCGGCACACTCACCTGCGTATCGCTGCTGCGACCCTGGGCATCTACAAAGCGCAGCGTCACCGGGATCTGAGTGTCGCGAGCCAGAGGCTGCTTGAGATCCATCAGCATGAGGTGGTAGCCGCCCGGACGCAAGGCCACCGTCTTGCCGGCGGGCAATTCGAGGTCGGGGATGGCCCGCATGCGCATCACATCGCCCTCCATCTTCATCTCGTGGATTTCAGCCACGCCGGCTACCGGCGAAGAGACGCCCACCAAGCGCAAGCCCTGGGCAGCGGTCAAGGTCATGAAGGCGCCCGTACCCTTTTGGCCGGGCACCGTAGCCCGGGCCCAAGGGCTGTCAATCTTGACGACCGGGGCCTGCGCCCAGGACAGCCCCAAGGTCACAGCCCAGAAAAACAGCAAGATCGACCTGAAAGATTTTTCCATTTTTCAACTCCTCAATAGATACAGTCAATGAACGTGATCGGCGTCTGCCGCAATCAGCTCGAGCACGGCTGCCGGCGTCTTGAGCTGCCGCGGGCTCTGCCCAGTGCGGGGCTGCTCATGCCAATCAATGCGCCCCTGCACGCAGACCTGACTGACCGGCCAGTAAACCGGTCCGGGCTGATTGGGCAGCACAGCATGCAGGGCGAACTCGTCGTAATGGTCGCTGGGCAACTGGTCGGCTTCGCTTCGGGCGGCCCAGCTCACCCGCACCACCGCCTCGCTGACCCGCCGGCCATGGTCCATGTAGGGCTCAACCAGGGGCGCGCGTTCGATACGGACTGTCCACCCCGGCTTGGGCATGGGTTTGACCCCGTGCACGCCCGGCGGAATCTGCACCACGATTTCTCGGATGGGTGAATCGCCGCAGCCGTGCGGCACTTTGAAGTTGGCTTTGTAGCGACTGCCCGCGTGGGCAGTTTGGTACTCCAGGGTGATGTGGGCGTGGGCTGACCCTGCCAGGGCCAGCAAAACCAGGAAAAAAAGGCGTGAAACAACACTCATGATGATCTCTGAAAATTCGGTCAGGCACCAAGGCCCGTGGAGGTCCTGCCTCAGCGGCAGGACCTCAAGACCCAAAGCCTCCAGACGGAGGCGGCGAGGAGTTTTCAGGCGCTGGTGGGGGGGCCGCGAATATCCGGCGGCCGATCTTGCGGCGCGGGCTCAAAACCCGCAGAGCCATGCGCTGGGGCGAGGGCGGTTACACAGCGAGCCCCGAGCGACCCACTGCCCACTGGCAAGGCCAGCGTCGGCAGCAGGCACAGGGAACAGTGGTTGTCATCCTCGTTGGCATGTCCATCTGGCGCTGCCAACGAAGACCCGGCCACCGAGCAGATCGCCGACCAACGGCCCTCGCTCATCTGCTGGGCCAAGGACGAGGGCGGCGACAAGAGAGCCGAGCACAAGGCCAGCCAGCTCAGGACGATGCCCCAGGCGGCTCGCCGCCTGTCCATGCCCCCCAAACTCATGCGATCGCCCTGTTCCAAGCCGTCCCGCCGATCGGGCTCAAGCCACCGACTTGAGTCCGGGCTTGCCCGCGGGCACCAGGTGCTCAGCAAATCGCCCCCGCACCGACGACTCGATCCCCGCCGCATCCAGTCCCTGGGCCGCCAACAGCGCCGCTGGGTCACCGTGCTCAATGAAGACGTCCGGCAGTCCCAGGTGCAGCACTGGAACAACCACGCCCATGCGCGCCAGGGCTTCGCTCACCGCACTTCCGGCCCCGCCCATGACGGTGCCCTCCTCCAGCGTGACCAGAGCCGCGTGCGTGGTGGCCAGCTCGCGCAGCAGATCCTCATCGAGCGGTTTGACCCACCGCATATTGGCAACCGTCAGACCCAGTCGCTGTCCGACTTCCAGGGCCGGATAGAGCAAAGTACCGAAAGCCAGCAAGGCCACGCCCCGACCGCGAAGGCCGATCTCTGCCTTGCCGTAGGGCAGGCTCTGCAAGCCCGGCTCGGTGGCCACACCCGCGCCGGCCCCACGCGGATAGCGCACGGCCACCGGATGATCTTGCTCAAAAGCACAGGTCAGGAGCTTGCGGCATTCGTTCTCGTCGGCCGGGCAGGCCAGCGCCAGATGGGGCACGCAGCGTATGTAGGCAATATCGTAGGCCCCGGCATGCGTGGCGCCATCGGCTCCCACCAACCCAGCACGGTCAAGGGCAAAAACCACCGGCAGTTTCTGCAGGGCCACATCGTGAATGAGTTGGTCGTAGCCGCGCTGCAAAAAAGTAGAGTAGATGGCCACGACCGGCTTGAGCCCCTCACAGGCCAGGCCGGCGGCAAAGGTCACTGCGTGCTGCTCGGCAATGCCCACATCGTGATAACGCCCGGGAAAGCGCTGATGAAATTCCACCATGCCCGAACCTTCGCGCATGGCCGGCGTGATACCGACCAGCCGCATGTCCTGCTCGGCCATGTCGCAAAGCCAGCGCCCGAAAACCTGAGTGAAGGTCGGCTTGGGCGGGGTGGACGGCTTGGTCAGTCCCACGGCCGGATCGAATTTGCCTGGCCCGTGATAGGCGATCGGATCGGCCTCGGCCAGCTTGTAGCCCTGCCCCTTTTTAGTGACCACGTGCAGAAACTGCGGCCCCTTGAGATTGCGGATGTTCTCCAGCGTCGGGATCAGCGAATCCAAATCGTGGCCATCGATCGGGCCGATGTAATTGAAGCCGAAGTTTTCGAACAGGGTGGCCGGTACCACCATGCCCTTGGCGTGCGATTCGAGGCGCTTGGCCAGTTCGAACAAGGGCGGGGCGGCCTTGAGTACCTGCTTGCCCACATTCTTGGCAGCCGCATAGAAACGGCCGCTCATCAGCTGAGCCAGGTAACGATTGAGCGCGCCCACTGGAGGACTGATGCTCATATCGTTGTCGTTGAGCACGACCAACAAATCGCAGTCGGCCACACCGGCGTTGTTGAGGGCCTCGAAGGCCATGCCGGCGCTCATGGCTCCGTCCCCGATGATGGCCACCGCGCGCCGGTCTTCCCCTTTCTGCCTTGCCGCCACGGCCATACCCAGAGCCGCTGATATCGAAGTCGACGAATGTGCAGTGCCAAAAGTGTCGTACTCGCTCTCGTCACGACGCGGGAAGCCCGAGAGCCCCCCCAATTGGCGCAGCGTGTGCATGCGCCCGCGCCGCCCCGTGAGAATCTTGTGCGGATAGGTCTGATGGCCCACATCCCAAACCAGCCGGTCCTTCGGCGTGTTGAACACATAGTGCAGCGCAATCGTCAGTTCCACCGTCCCCAGGTTAGAGCTCAGATGCCCACCGGTGCGCGCCACGCTCTCGAGCAGGTAGCTGCGGAGCTCGTGAGCCACGCGCGGCAGGTCAGCGCGCGAGAGTCGTCGCAAATCAGCTGGGCTTTCGAGGGTTTCAAGCAAGGGATGCATGGTCTGCTCCTTGGAGTGATCCGAGTCTTTCAGGTTCAAAAAGCACGGTGCACCAGTTTATCGGCCAGCGCCTCCAGGGCCTCGGTACGCTGCAATCGGCTGTGTCGAAGACTGGCCCGGGCCTGGGACAGCAGTTCCTGGGCGTAGTTGCGGGAGTTGTGCAAGCCCATCAGGGACACGAAGGTCGGCTTGTCCTGCGCGGCATCCTTGCCGGCGGTCTTGCCCAGGGTTTGCGAGTCGGAGGTGACGTCCAGGATGTCATCGACCACCTGAAAAGCCAAGCCGATCGCCGCGCCATAGTCGGACAGCGCGCGAGCGGCCGCCTCATCGACGGGCCCGCAAGCCGCCCCCATCAGCACGCTGGCCTGCAGCAAGGCGCCGGTCTTGAGGCGGTGCATATCGTGCAACTGCCGCGCATCGATCGAGCGACCGACACTGGCCAGGTCGATGGCCTGACCGCCCGCCATCCCCTGCCCACCGGCCGCCCGCGCCAGCATGCCGCACAAACGGCCCTGCAGGGCCAACGCGACCGAACCGTCGTCGGGGGTGAGCAATTCGAAGGCCAGGGCCTGCAGCGCATCGCCGGCCAACAGGGCGCCGGCTTGCCCAAACTGCACATGCACCGTGGGCTTGCCACGCCGCAAGACATCGTTGTCCATGCACGGCATGTCATCGTGCACCAGCGAGTAGGCGTGGATCAATTCAACCGCACAGGCAGCTCGCAAGGCGGCCCGGGGCTCGCCCTGAACGGCTTGGCTGGCAGCAAGCACCAGCAGGGGACGCAAACGCTTGCCGCCATCGAGCACCGCATAGCGCATGGACGCTGCCAGATCGGCGGGGACCGAACCCGCGGGCGCCACCCACATGCCCAGCGCGGACTCGACTCGCCTGAGTTCAGCGGCCATCCAGGGCTCGAGATCGAAGGGGTGGGTCAATGGTGCAGACACGACCGGGGCGCTCAAAGGACCGACCTGAAAAAAACGGGTCTCATCACGAGGCCGACCACGGCTTGAGTTCGGCGCCCTCTAGGACCTTGACCTGACCCTCCACCGCCGCCAAACGGTCGCGGCAGAAGGCCAATAACTGCGCGCCGCGCTGATAGCTGACCAGCAACTGGTCGAGCGCCAGTTGCCCCGACTCGAGGCGGGAGACCAGCTGCTCCAGTTCTTGCAAGGCAGCCTCGTAACTGGAGGCCACCGGCTCGGCCGGCGCGCTGTCACGGGAAGGGGGCTTCATGGCGGCAAAGGAAGGCAATGGAAAACCCGGCCATTCTAGGACCAAGCGCAGGCGTTGCGATCGCCTGACACCCTCATCTGTCTTGTAGCGCCACAGAATGCGGGCCCAGAAGGCCTTCGGGCCGGCCGCGGCAGCAAGAGCGGGGGGTAGAATCTGCGGCCCTCGAAACCAGTTCCGATCTCAAGGCCGGCCCATTCCGCCCTTGCCTCAACGCCCGGGAGCATCATCGCGATCATGTCCGACTTGAGCCTGCGCCTCCTACAAGCGACCAGCCAGCTGCCAGTCAGCAGCTATTTCGACCCCAGCCTTTACGAGAAGGAGCAGCAAAAGCTCTTCTCCCGCGGCCCGAGATACCTGGGCCATGAGCTGGCAGTGCCTGAGGTGGGTGATTTTTACGCCCTGCCCCAGGAGGCCGAGGGCCGGGTGCTGGTGCGCAACGCCTCGGGCATTGAACTCATTTCCAATGTCTGTCGTCACAGACAAGCGGTCATGCTCAAGGGACGCGGCAACACCGGCAGCCAGATCGTATGCCCCCTGCACCGCTGGACCTACAACACCGGCGGCGAATTGATCGGTGCCCCCCATTTCCAGACCGACCCTTGTCTGAACCTCAACAAGTACAAGACCACGCGATGGAATGGCTTGATTTTTGAGGACACCGGCCGCGATATTGCCGCCGAATTGACCGGTATGGTGGCGCGGGCCGATTTGGACTTTAGCGGCTACAAGCTCGAACAGGTTCAGTTGCACGAATGCGACTACAACTGGAAGAGCTTCATCGAGGTCTACCTCGAGGACTACCATGTCGGCCCTTTCCACCCCGGGCTGGGCAACTTCGTGACCTGCGAAGACCTGCGTTGGAATATGGGCCAGCACTACTCGGTGCAAACCGTGGGCGTGTCCAACAAGCTGGGCAAACCCGGCACCGACGTCTATAAAAAATGGCACGACGTAGTGCTGCGCTACCGTAACGGCGAGCCCCCCCGATATGGCGCCATCTGGCTGACCTACTACCCCCACATCATGGTGGAGTGGTATCCGCATGTCTTGGTGATCAGCACGCTGCATCCCCAGGGACCGAACAAAACGCTCAACCTGATCGAGTTTTATTACCCCGAGGAAATCTGCGCCTTCGAGCGCGAATTCATCGAAGCGCAGCAGGCCGCCTATATGGAAACCTGTGTGGAAGACGACGAGATCGCGCGCCGCATGGACGCCGGCCGGCTGGCCCTGCTGCAACGCGGCGACGATGAGTTCGGACCGTACCAGAGCCCCATGGAAGACGGCATGCAGCACTTCCACGAGTGGTATCGGCGCGAGATGGGTGCCACCAAAACCACGCAAAGCGTTTGAGTACGGCGTGAACGAACCGCCGAGCCCACGCGGGGCCCTTTGGATGCTGCTGAGCTCGCTGGCGTTTGCCACCATGGGGGTCTGCGTCAAGTTCGCCAGCGAGCACTTTCACGCCTTCGAACTGGTCTTCTACCGCGGCCTGATCAGCGCTGTACTGATCGGGACCGTGATGAAATGGCGAGGCGTCGACTGGCGGACGCAAATTCCGGCGGCACACCTCTGGCGCAGCGTGAGCGGCGTGACCTCGCTGACCGCCTGGTACTACGCCATCGCCATTTTGCCTCTGGCCACCGCGATGACACTCAACTACATGAGCAGCATCTGGGTGGGCGTCTTCATCATCGCCGGCACCGTGTTTTTTGGTCGCAGCGCCCGGGGACAAGGGCCCCTGATGCTGGCGGTGATCAGCAGCTTTGCCGGCGTGGTGATGATCCTGCAGCCCACCTTGGCGCAAAACCAGCTGTTTGCAGGACTCATCGGACTGATGTCAGGGCTCGTCTCGGCGCTGGCTTATCTGCAGGTGACTACCCTGGGGCGCCTGGGCGAACCCGAGGAACGAACGGTGTTTTTCTTCTCGCTGGCCTGTGCGGCATGCGGCCTCCTGAGCCTGCTGTTCATCGGTGCCACGCCGCTCAATTGGGAACACGGGCTCTGGTTGCTGCCCATGGGGGCGCTGGCCACCCTGGGCCAATGGTGTATGACCCGGGCCTACCGTCAGGGGGCTACCCTGGTGGTAGCCAACTTACAGTACAGCGGCATTGTGTTTGCGGCCCTGTACAGCTTGCTGCTTTTCGGGGATAAGCTCTCACCCCTGGCCTGGTTCGGTATCCTCCTGATCACCACCAGCGGCATTGTCGCCACCGTCTTGCGCAGCAGACATGTGCCGGTCTCCAACAGTCAAGACATCTGATCGATAACATGTACACCACCTTAATCACCGCCGAAGCCCTGCATACACAAATTGCGCAAGGCCGGCCACTGAGGATCTTCGATTGCAGCTTTGACCTCACCCGCGCCAGCCTCGGGCGCCAGCAGTATCTGGAAGGCCACATACCCGCAGCTGTGTATGCGGACCTCGACACCGACCTGAGCGACAAGCGTGCCACTGCTGACCCGGCACCGGCCAGCGGGGGGCGCCATCCCCTGCCCCACCCGGATCGCTTTGCGGCCTGGTTGCGCAGCGTCGGGGTTGAACAGGGCATGCAGATCGTGGCCTACGACCGGCAAGGCAGCAGTTTTTGCGGGCGCTTGTGGTGGATGCTCAAGTGGGTAGGCCACGAGCCGGTGGCGGTGCTCGACGGCGGCTTGCAGGCTTGGCAGGCCAGCGGCGGCGCGCTGGAGTCCGGACCGGGTCCAAGCGCGATGATCACAGGCAACTTCTCCGTGAGTGCCTCGCGGGCCGAGCTGATCACGGTCGATGAGGTGGCCGGTCGGCTCGGGCAGGACACCATCGTCGATGCCCGGGCTGAGCCGCGCTACCGTGGAGAAGTCGAGCCCCTCGATCCAGTGGCCGGCCACATCCCAGGCGCCCTCAACCGACCCTACACCCTCAATATGAGCGCCGAGGGTCGTTTCAAGCCGGCCGAAGAACTGCGGCAGGAATTTCTGGCCCTGCTCGGCTCACGCAGCGCCGACACCGTGGTCCATCAATGCGGCAGCGGCGTGACCGCCACCGCCAACTTGCTGGCCATGGAGATCGCCGGCCTCGGCCGCGCCCGTCTGTTTGCCGGCAGCTGGAGCCAGTGGTGCAGCGATCCGGCGCGGCCGGTCGAGCGAGGCCCAAAGTAAGAGCCCGTCTGACCCCGCAGACTGGCCTTTCACCCTAGGGTCGGTTGTCAATGGCATTCTGATCGATCGGCGTGATGGCCAGCCGTCTGGCCGAGGGCAGGGACCGCGCATCGGCCAGATGCTGCTCATGCGTGGGCATCATCTTGCCCGCCCAGGCACGGACATCGGCGTCACTGGCCATGCGCAGCGCGTCCCTGAACAGGGCCATGTCTTGGCGATGGGCCCGCGTCGCGATGCGCTGAAAGTAGGCGCGGTCAAAATCCTCACCAGTCATGCGCTCCAGGCTGTAAAGCTCGCGTTGCCGCAAGGCGCCCAGACGCTTAGGCAGGTCCACCCCCTTGGCTTGCGCCAGTGCTTGCAGGTCGCTCTGCACGGCCATGTGCTGTTCCACCAGCTTGCTGGCGTAGGCTTTCAAATCCAGCGCCGAGGCTTTCACGGCGGCCAGGCGACTCATCTCCAGTTCAAACAGTTCATCAGCTGCAGCGCGGACCAGGAAATTACGGTCATACACGCTGACGCTCGAGCCCGGCTTCCAAGGCTGAGACTGCATTTGCGTCCAGTCAGAGCCATTGCCATCGGACTGGGACCGAGCGGGGCCGGCGGCCAGCACAAAGGCCAGGCCGGCCAGTGTCCAGACCGCGAATTGCTGGGGAGTGTGTTTCATGGTTGCATCCCTTCGATGATCAAACAGGACAAAGACGCAAACCCTGCAACACCGATCGCGTGGAAGGCCCTGAGTTGCGCCGCGAGCCACCATGGTGCGCCCCGCCGGTCAGGGCTGTCGGCGGTGATCTTCGCGCCCGTGTGTCGGACCGGACCCCGGGATGGGCCATCTTGGCAGCGGCGCATAGGACCACGCGCCCAACAGGCAGACAGCGCAGTTCAGTGCGCGTGGCCCAGGTGGGCGATGTACGAAGCCAGCGAGACCAGGATCAACCCGAACAGCAACCAACTGACCTGGGCGGTGGTCTGGCGCAGGCTGAGTCTGCGCTGAAGCTGTGGGATCAGATCGGCCAGCGCGACGTACATGAAGCTGCTGGCTGCCAGCACCAGAAAATACGGTAATAAATCACGCAAGCTATCGACGAGCCAGTAGCCCAACAAGCCGCCCACGAGGGTCATGGCTCCGGCCATTGACACCTTGATGAGGGCCGAACGGCTCGATCGGGTGGTGGCGCCCACCACAGACAGGTCCCCCATGTGATGCGGAACCTCATGCAGCAGCACGGCCAGTGCGGCCAACACGCCCAGCCCGGTATCGGCGACAAAAGCCGATGCAATCAAAACACCGTCTGCAAAGCAATGCAAGCTGTCGCCGGTGAGCACCGCCCATCCACCCGAGCCCAGACTGTGCTCACTGTGATCGTGCTCATCGTGCCCATGGCCATCGTGGTGATGCTCATGGCCGTGATGCCACAACTCGGCCTTGTCCAACAGAAAGAAAAAGATCAAGGAACCCAGCACGGTGGAGAACAACCAGTGCGGCTCGGCATCAGACTCAAAAGCTTCGGGCAGCAGCAGCATGAAGGAGGTGGCCAGCAGAGCGCCAGCGGCCAAGCTGAGCATGTGCGGGGTCTGGCCGGCCATCAACCCCCGGTTGAGCCAAGCGGCAATCCACACACTGCCCACCCCCGCAACCAGGGTGGCCAGAACGATGGCGGGAAGAGTCATGAGCGAGCAATACCGGCGGATGAATCGAGGGCCCCTGACTCCGGCAAGCAACCGTGGCCAACGGGGAACTGGCCCGTAGAACGAACTCTTGGATTATCCCAAGCTTGTCAAGCCCCCGCCTTCGGGCCTAGCTCACACCGTGCGTGCGGAACCACTCCAGCGCGCGCCGGAACCCGTCCTCGGCCGGTTCCTTGCGGAAGGTGGCGCGGTAATCGGCATGAAAGGCATGCGGCGCATCCGGATACACAACAAAGCTCGAGCGGGCGGCCGCCTGGTTCCCCTTGGAGGCGGCCTCGGCCAGAGCCTGTTTCATCTGATCGACCGTCGATACCGGAATGCCCGTATCAGCCGAACCGTAGAGGCCCAGCACCGGGGCCTTCATCTCGCCAGCGCCTTGCACCGGGTGCATCGGCGTGTTCGGTGTGCTGGCTCCGACCAGGCGGCCATACCAGGCCACACCGGCGCGGATCGGGCGCTGTTGCGAATACAGCCAAACAATGCGCCCGCCCCAGCAGAACCCGGTGATCCCGACCTTCTGCGCATTGCCGCCGTTGGCAGCAGCCCATCGCACCGCGCCATCGAGGTCGGCCATCACCTGCGCATCGGGCACCTTGCTGACGATCTCAGCCTGCAGCTTGGCGATCTCGCCGTAGGCACTCGGATCGCCCTGACGGGCAAACAGCTCGGGGGCCACCGCCATGAAACCAGCCCTTGCGAACCGGCGAGCAGTATCGGCGATGTACTCGTGCACCCCGAAAATCTCATGCACCACCAAAACGATGGGCAGATCGGTCTTGCCGGCCGGCGCAGCAAAGTAAACCGGTACTTTGAAGCCGGCGACCTCAAAGGTGGCCTCACCAGTGCGCAGTCCCTCGGAGGAAGTCTTGATGGCCGTCTGGGCCATGATGGGCGCAGCGGCAGCAGCGTACCCCACGCCCAAGGCGGCCTTGAGCGCCGTGCGCCGGGAGGCTGGCGGTGCTTCTGCGCGGCTGTCGATCAAAGCGTGGCTATCGGCGATCAGGTCCTGTTGCAACATGAGTTTCTCCCAAACAAGTGGTCCTACCCGCCATCATAAGGACAAGATCGGCTTAACAAAAAGCGGGGTTATTGGCCACAGAGGAAAGGACGGCCCACCCAACACTCAATGCGCCTGCTCCCAATTGGGCCCAATGCCAATTTGCGCCAGCAAGGGCACGCGCAGCTGCGCCACACCGGCCATCAAACGCGGCACCTCGGTACGCACCCATTCGACCTCCCCGACCGGCACTTCGAACACCAATTCATCGTGGACTTGCATGATGATCAAGGTCTTCAGGCCTTGGCTGTCGATGGTCCTCTGCACCTCTACCATGCTCATCTTGATCAAGTCGGCAGCCGTGCCTTGCATGGGTGCATTGATCGCCGCCCGCTCGGCCGCACCGCGCCGCGGTCCATTGGGCGAATTGATCTCGGGCAGGTAGAGTCGGCGCCCGAACACCGTTCGCACAAAGCCCTGGGCCTTGGCCGTGGCCCGGGTCTCGTCCATGTAGCGCTTGACGCCCGGATAGCGCTGAAAATACCGGTCGATATAGGCCGCCGCCGCCTTTGTTTCTATGCCCAGGTTGCGCGCCAGGCCAAAAGCGCTCATGCCGTAAATCAGGCCAAAGTTGATCACCTTGGCATAGCGTCTCTGCTCACTGCTGACCTGATCGAGCGCGACCCCGAACACCTCGGCCGCAGTGGCACGATGGACATCAAGGCCCTGTCGGAAGGCCTCCAGCAGGGCCTCATCCTCGCTCAGATGGGCCATGATCCGCAGCTCGATTTGCGAGTAATCGGCGCTGGCGATCGAGCAGGCGGGCGGCGCAATAAAAGCCTCGCGGACGCGTCGCCCCTCTACCGTACGGATGGGAATGTTCTGCAGGTTCGGATCGTTGCTCGAGAGGCGGCCGGTGACGGCCACGGCCTGCGCGTAGTGGGTGTGTACCCGGCCCGTATCGGCATGGGCCATTTGGGCCAACTTGTCGGTGTAGGTGCCCTTGAGCTTGGACAAGCTGCGGTGCTCGAGAATGCGCGCTGGCAAAGGGTAATCCTCGGCCAGCTTTTCCAGCACCTCCTCATCGGTGCTGGGCGCGCCGGTGGCCGTCTTTTTGACCACGGGCAGGCCGAGCTTGGTAAAGAAGATTTCCCCAATCTGTTTGGGGCTGGCCAGATTGAAGGGTTGACCGGCGAGCTCAAAAGCCTGCGCCTCGAGTTCAACAATCCGCTTGCCCAGTTCGGCACTTTGCCGGGACAACGTAGCCGCATCGATGAGCACACCATTGCGCTCGATACGGTAGAGCGTCTCGCTGCAGGCCATCTCCAAGGCGTAGATGGAGCGCAGGCCCTCGTCGGCCTGAATCTGTGGCCACAGCACCCGATGCACATCGAAGCACTGCTCGGCATCCTCGCAGGAATAGGCGGCTGCGCGATCGATGTCGACCTGGCTAAAACCGATCTGCGCCGCCCCCTTGCCGCACAAGTCTTCGTAGCTGATGCCGCCACGCCGGAGATGGCGTTCAGCCAGACTGGCCAGCCCATGCGGCTTGTGCGCCTCCAGAACATAGCTTTGCAGCAAGGTGTCGTGCTGGTAGCCCCGTACCTCGATACCGTGGTTGGCCATCACGTGCCGGTCGTACTTCACATGCTGGCCCAGCTTGGCTCGCGAGTCGTCTTCCAGCCAAGGGCGCAAGCGCTCGAGCACCTGCCCCAAAGGCAACTGATCGGGCACACCCGGGTAATCGTGCGCCAGGGGAATGTAGACGGCCTGCCCGGGCTGCCAACTCAGACTCAGGCCCACCAGCCGAGCTTGCATGGCATCGAGCGAATTGGTTTCCGTGTCGAAGGCCACCAGATCGGCCTGCCCCAAGGCTTGCAGGCAGGACTCCAATGCAGCCCAATCGAACACCGTCGCATAGTGCACCTGTCGCTGCTCAGCCTTGGCGGGCACCTTCGTCAGGCCGGCCTCCGCTGCCGGACCGGGGGTGGGCTCGGTCAGCGAACTGTCGAGCAAGGTTTCAAAGCCGTAGCGCTTGTAGAAGGCCTGCAGCGGCCCCTGGCTCGGCGATCGCAGTTGCAAATCGTCGAGCGCGGGCAGTCCTGCAACATGAGCGCTGAGGTCGCAATCCGTCTTGATGGTCAGCAGCGCCCGGCCGGTGGGCAGCCAGTCCAGCGCGGCCCGCAGGTTCTCACCCGTGGCACCCTTGATTTCGTGAGCACGCTCGATCAGCGCATCGAGGCAACCGTACTCTTGTAACCACTTGGCAGCCGTCTTCGGCCCGACCTTGGGCACGCCAGGCACGTTGTCGACCGCATCGCCCACCAGCGCCTGAAAATCGACCATGCGCTGAGGCGGCACGCCAAACTCGGCGATCACGCCAGCGACATCACGGCGCTTTTCGTTCAGGGTGTCGATGATGGTGATGCGCTCCTCCACCAACTGCGACAGGTCTTTGTCGCCACTGGAGATCACCACTTCGATGCCCTGGGCGGCCGCGCAGCGGGCCAGGGTGCCGATCACATCGTCGGCCTCAACGCCGGGGATATCGAGCACCGGCCAGCCCATCAGCGCAATCACCTCATGGATCGGGTCAATCTGGCTACGCAGATCGTCGGGCATGGGCGAGCGGTGGGCCTTGTATTGCGGATAGATCGCATCGCGGAAGGTCGGCCCCTTGGCATCGAATACACAGGCGGCGTAGTCGGCGTGCACATCCTTGCGCAACTTGCGCATCATGTTGATCATGCCCCGAATAGCACCGGTGGCCGGACTGCTCGGATCGCCACGCACGGCGCGCAGGTCCGGCATGGCATGGAAGGCCCGATACAGGTAGCTGGATCCGTCGACCAGCAGCAGGGTTTTCTGGCTCATGCGGCCATTGTCAGCCAAGCGCGCTGCCCCAGCGGGCCCGGATGGCCGGACGACCTACAATCAGCTCTATGTTTCGCCTGCGCAACGCGGCCTGCCTGGCCGCCCTGACCCTGAGCACCCTGGTCCCCACCGCCTGGGCCCAAGGCGGCGGGCCGGCGTCCACGGCAGCGACTTCGGCCGCCGCCCTTCGCCCTGGAGAACCCGCCCCCGAACCGAGCCGGGGCCATCAGACCATAGAACGCATTCGGATCGAGGACAGCGGCAGCCGCATTGACGAGTTGCGGGTGGGTGGGCAGACCCAGAGCATCGTGGTTCAGCCCAAGGGCGACCTGCCGGCTTACGAAGTGCGACCGCCCGACGCTCGCGGCGCAACCTCCGTCCAGGGCGGCACGCGCGTCTGGAACTTCCTCAGGTTTTGATGTTCGCCTGAACCGGTTCGCATGGCCGTTTTCACCGAGGTCTCCTTCGATCAGGCTGCCGACTTCCTGCAAACGCTGGGACTGGGCCGCCTGCAAAGCCTGGAAGGCTGCGCCGGCGGCATCGAAAACACCAATTATTTTGCGGACACGGACCAGGGCCGCTGGGTGCTGACCTTGTTCGAACGCCTGAGCTTCGAGCAACTGCCTTTCTATCTGCAGCTGATGAAGCACCTGGCCCTCAAGGGCATCCCGGTACCTGATCCGCAAGCGGGTCCGGCCTCGTCTGCGCTGGTCCACCGCCTGTGCGGCAAGCCGGCCGCAGTGGTCAATCGACTCTCGGGGGCGACCGAACTGGCACCTGGAGTACACCATTGCCAAGCCTTGGGCCAGATGCTGGCACGCATGCATCTGGCGGGTAGCGATTTCCCGCTGCAGCAGCCCAATCTGCGCGGACTGGACTGGTGGAACGAAACGGTCCCTGCGGTACTGCCCTTCCTCAATGAGGCGCAAAGCCGGCTGCTACTGTCAGAGCTGGCCTACCAGAACCACCTGACCCAGGACAGTGCCTACCGCAGCCTGCCGCGCGGGCCCATACACGCCGATTTGTTTCGCGACAACGTCATGTTCGAAGGCCGGGGCGAAGGGGCGCGACTGAGTGGCCTGTTCGACTTTTACTTCGCGGGCTGCGACACCTGGCTTTTCGATCTGGCCGTTTGCATCAATGACTGGTGCATCGATTTACAAACAGGCGCTGGCGATGCAGCGCGCACCCAGGCGCTGATCGAGGCCTACCATGCGGTGCGACCGCTGAGCCCGCAGGAACGTCGGCTCCTGCCGGCGCTACAACGCGCCGGGGCCTTGCGTTTTTGGCTTTCGCGACTGTGGGATCTGCACCTGCCGCGGGAAGCCGCGGTGCTCAAGGCCCACGACCCGGAGCATTTCGAGCGGGTGCTGCGCTTTCGCATCGAGTATCCTCGGACGCTCTCGCTACCGACCCCCGGCCTTTCCTTCACATGAAGCTCAACCTCAACCGCCCGCGAACCGGTCTGACCTGGGTCCGACACGGCATGCGCCTGTTTCTGCGCCAGCCCCTGGCCATGTCGGGCTTGTTCTTCATGTTCATGGCCGTGCTCTCGCTGGCCAGTCTGGTGCCCCTCATCGGCCCGGTGCTGGCCCTGGTGCTGCTGCCTGCGGCCACGCTGGGCCTGATGGCCGCCTCCCGCGAGGCCGAACAAGGCCACTTTCCTATGCCCTCGATCATGGCCAGCGCCTTCCGGGCCGGCGCGCAACAGGCGCGGGCGATGCTCCTGCTGGGCGTCCTCTACGCTCTGGGCTTTGCAATCGTGATCGGTATGTCCGCGCTCATCGACGGCGGCGAATTCGCCCGCCTGTACCTGTTGGGCGGCAAGATCGACGAGGAAGTTGTCAGCGATCCACAGTTTCAGGCCGCCACCTGGGCAGCCGCCCTGCTCTACGCACCGCTGTCCCTGATTTTTTGGCATGCACCCGCCTTGGTGCACTGGCATCAGATCGATCCGGTCAAGAGTCTGTTTTTCAGCGCCATGGCCTGCTGGAAGAACTTGGGCGCCTTCATGGTCTACGCCCTGGGCTGGATCGGCTGCTTTCTGGTTGCCGGAGTGGTGGTAGCCCTGCTGGCCAGCCTGTTCGACAGCCCCACCATGGCCGCCACCGTCATGCTGCCGGTCGCACTCATCATGGCCGCCATGTTTTTCAGCTCGGTCTACGCCACCTTTCGCGACAGCTTCACTGCCGATGAACCGGTCTCACCTCGCGTGGACGAGGTGGTCTGAAAGTCAAGCGCGCCGGCCTCAATCCACCACCGTCAGCTTGGCCACCGACAGCGCCAGCCACTTGATGCCATGCCGGGCGAAGTCGACCTGTGCGCGCGCATCCTCGCCGCTGCCCTCAATCATCTTGATGCGTCCCTGACCAAACTTGGCATGGAAAACCTCCATGCCGACCTTCATGGCGTGTGAGTCCGCGCCCTTGCGTTGCGGCACCGTCGGCGATGGCGTGGCGCTCTGACGCGATGCCACCATACGCGTTGCCCAGTCGCTGCGGCTGGAGGTGCTGCCCGAGCGCCCCTCCTCCCCTCCCATCTGCGCAAACCCAGACTGCCGAGGCGTGATCCACTTGAGGGCCTGCTCCGGCAATTCCTCCAGGAAGCGGCTGCGCAGGTTGTACCGGGTCTGACCGTGCAGCAAGCGGGTTTGCGAACAGCTCAAGTAGAGGCGCTTGCGGGCCCGTGTGATGGCCACGTACATCAGGCGCCGCTCCTCCTCCAGGCCAGCGCGATCGCTCATGGCGTTTTCGTGGGGAAACAAACCCTCCTCCAGACCGCTGATGAAGACGCAGTCGAACTCCAGCCCCTTGGAGGCGTGAACCGTCATCAACTGCACCGCATCCTGTCCGGCCTGCGCCTGGTTGTCGCCGGACTCCAAGGCGGCATGGGACAAAAAGGCAGCCAGGGGCGAAAGCGTCTCGCCAGTGGGCCCCGCGTCCTGCAGCAAACCGCCCTGCCCATCCCCCGAATCCCTCTGCAGCGGCCAAGCCGTCTGTCCCGCCCCAACAGAGGCCAGGGGGTCCAGGCCCTGACTGACCGGCGACTGACTCAAGATCGCCTGCTCATCGAGCGGCAGGACCCGCGCATCGCGCCCGAAACCTTCCTGCGTGACGAAGGCTTCGGCAGCATTGATCAGTTCAGTCAGGTTTTCCAGTCGATCCTGGCCCTCGCGCTCGGCCCTGTAGTGCTCGACCAAGCCACTGTGTTCGAGGACACACTCGATGATCTCGCGCAGGGTAGAGCCGGCCGTCCGCTCGCGCATCACATCGACCAGGGCCAAAAACCCACCGACCTTGGTCCCGGCGGTTCCGCCGAGGGCGGCCACCGCATCGTGCAAAGAGCAAGCGCGGTGGCGCGCCACGTCCTGCAGTTGTTCCAAAGTGCGCGCGCCTATGCCGCGCGGGGGGAAATTGGCGACACGCAAAAAGCTGGTGTCGTCATTCCAGTTGTCGAGCAAGCGCAGATAGGCCAGGGCATGCTTGATTTCAGCGCGCTCGAAAAACCGCAGGCCCCCGTACACCCGGTAGGCGATACCGGCGTTAAACAGGGCTGTCTCCATGACCCGACTCTGCGCGTTGCTGCGGTAGAGAAGGGCCACCTCGCGGTGCGCCGTGCCCTCACGCACCAACTGGCGCACCTCTTCGATAAACCATTGCGCCTCGGCAAAGTCGCTAGGCGCCTCGTACACGCGTACCGGCTCTCCGGGGCCCGCCTCGGTGCGCAGATTCTTGCCAAGACGATTGACATTGCGGCTGATCAACGCATTGGCCGAATCAAGAATGTGACCGAAACTGCGATAGTTGCGTTCAAGCTTAATCTGATGCTGCACCGCGAATTCGCGCACGAAATCAGCCATATTACCCACCCGAGCCCCGCGGAAGGCGTAAATGCTCTGATCATCGTCACCAACGGCCATGACTGAGCCCCCCGCGGGATCGCCCTGACCCGATATCAGCTTGAGCCAAGCGTACTGCAGCCGATTGGTGTCCTGAAATTCGTCGACCAGGATGTGGCGAAATCGCCTCTGGTAGTGCTCGCGCACGGCGGCATGATCGCGCAAGAGTTCGAAGCTGCGCAGCATAAGCTCGCCAAAATCAACTACCCCTTCGCGCTGGCACTGCTGCTCGTACAAGGCATAAAGTTCCACCTTGCGCCGGCTGTGCTCATCGTGCGCAGGTACGTCGCCCGGCCGCTGCCCTTCCTCCTTGCACGAGGCGATGAACCCCATCAGCTCCTTGGGCGCAAAGCGCTCTTCGTCTACATTGAACTGCCGGCACAGGCGCTTGATGGCCGACAACTGATCCTGCGTGTCAAGAATCTGAAAGGTCTGCGGCAGGTGGGCCAGCTGCCAATGCGCTCTCAGGAAGCGATTGCACAGTCCGTGAAAAGTGCCGATCCACATGCCCCGCACATTGAGCGGCAGCATGGCCGACAAACGGGTCAGCATCTCCTTGGCGGCCTTATTGGTGAAGGTGACCGCCAGCACGCCGCTGGGCCAGACCTGCCCGGTCTGCAGCAGCCAGGCGATCCGGGTGGTGAGCACCCGGGTCTTGCCCGAACCCGCCCCCGCCAGGATGAGAGCGTGCTCGGCCGGCAGCGTAACAGCGGCAGCCTGCTCGGGATTGAGCGTTTCGAGCAAGGGGGAGCTGGTGTTGAAGGACATGCGGCATTGTAGGAAGCGCTCTGCCCCGCCCACGGCGACCTGGCCGTTCTTCTTGCGCCGGGGTCGGCCAAGCCATTACAATCAATCACCGGGCCCAAGCATTTGCGCCCGGTTTTTTTTGGCCAGCCCGCCGCGGGCTGCAGCCGGCCAAAACCGGAGCAATCCAAGCGCCCCTGTTCAACACAGATCCGATGGAGCTTGGAAACATGGAAATCTTCGACTACGACAACATCCTGCTGCTGCCCCGCAAATGCAGGGTCTCCAGCCGCGCCGAGTGTGACCCCAGCGTCGAACTCGGCGGACGCAGCTTTCGCCTGCCGGTCGTACCCTCCAACATGAAGACGGTCGTGGACGAACCCATCTGCCTTTGGCTGGCCCGCAACGGGTATTTTTACGTCATGCACCGCTTCGACCTGGACAACGTCGCCTTCGTCCGGTCCATGCGCCAGCACGGGGTCTATGCCTCCATATCGCTCGGCGTCAAAGACGCCGACCGCGACACGGTCGACCGGCTGGCCCGGGATCGGTTGGCGCCGGAGTACATCACCATCGATATCGCTCACGGCCATGCCGACAGCGTGCGCGACATGATCGGCTACATCAAAGAGCACCTGCCGGAGAGCTTTGTCATCGCGGGCAATGTGGCCACCCCTGAGGCGGTGATCGATCTGGAAAACTGGGGCGCCGATGCCACCAAGGTGGGGGTAGGACCGGGCAAGGTATGCATCACCAAGCTCAAAACGGGCTTTGGCACCGGGGGCTGGCAGCTATCAGCACTCAAATGGTGTGCCCGTGTGGCCACCAAACCCATCATTGCCGATGGCGGCATCCGCAGCCACGGCGATATCGCCAAAAGCGTACGCTTTGGAGCCTCCATGGTGATGATCGGCTCGCTATTCGCCGGCCATGAAGAATCACCCGGCCGGACCGTCGAGGTCAATGGCGAGCTGTTCAAGGAATACTACGGCTCGGCCTCTGACTTCAACAAGGGCGAGTACAAGCATGTCGAAGGCAAGCGCATCCTAGAACCGATCAAGGGCAAGCTCGCCGACACCTTGACCGAGATGGAGCAAGACATCCAGAGCTCGATCAGTTACGCCGGCGGCAAAAAGCTGATGGACATCCGCAAGGTCAACTATGTCATCCTCGGTGGAGACAACGCCGGCGAACATTTACTGATGTGAGAACGCGTCCCTCCAGGGTGCCCATCAGGTAACGCTCCTGGCCTCGATCAACTCCCGCGCGAGCTGGTTCAGGCGCGAGCCGCTGTGGCACAGGGACTCCAGCACAGTGAAGTGGTTCAAACCAGGGATCACCTCGCATACCGGCACCGCCGACCGACCCCAGGCATCCCGGATCAATTGGGTCTGACGCACAAATTCGCTGCTTTCTTCGCCGCCAGCGACCGCGTAGAGCCGAGCTTGCGCCGGCGCCGGTAGCAGCACAGGGCTGGCCCGACGCACATCCTGGGGTGTGAGTTTGAGCTCATGAAGCAGGAAAGGCGCTCGCGAGACCGGCTCGAGGTCATGCACCCCCGATATCGACAGTCCGTGCCTGACCCAACCGGCCGGCAGCGCAGGGTCGAATTCGGGCCAACGACAATTGAGCAGCATGGCTGTCAGATGCCCGCCCGCCGAATGCCCCATCACCGTGATACGACCGGGATCGCCGTTGAAACGCTCAATACAACGCCCAACCCAGGCCAGCGCGCGCACCATCTGCATCGTGATTTGGGGGATGGTCACCGCCGGACACAGATCGTAGCCCGGTATCACCACAGTGGCGCCCATGGCATGCAAGGCCGGGGCCACGAAGGAATGATCGCTCTTGTCCAGCGAGCGCCAATAGCCACCGTGAATGAACACGGCCACCGGCGCACCGGGGCGATCGGCAGGAAAAATGTCAAGCCGCTCCCGCCCACTGAGGCCATAGCGCTGGTCGAGGACGCTGCGCAGTCCGACACGCGCCTGCGCCGAATCACGCTGCCAGCGCGCGGCGTGTTCAGCAAAGTTGCTGACGCGGGCGCGATTGTTGTACATCAGGTCCAGCCAGGCGGGATCGTTGAGCGACATGGTGACTCCTTCGGACTCGGGATTGCGCCATGTTGGCACAAAGAGGGGTTCGGGTAATCCCGGGGAAAACCGACCGCGCCGTGATGTATTCTGTATACAGAACACAAATTCGTCCCTTTATGGCCCTCCTGATCCAAATCGAGAACGCCCCCGATCTGGTCGATCGTGTCTGGCGCGCCCTGATGAACGCCATCTGCGATGGTTCGCTGGCACCCGGCGCGCGCATCATGCAGGAAGACATCGCAGCGCAGCTAGCGGTCTCGCGCCAGCCGGTGCTGCAGGCCCTGCGGCTGCTCAAGAAGGACGGCTTTGTGCAGGACGCGCCCGGGCGAGGCGTGCTCGTCACACCGCTTGATGCGCAGCAGCTCAACCAGATCTACCAGGTACGCGCGGCCCTCGATGCTTTGGCCGCACGGCTGGCGGCGCAGGCGCGCTTCGCATTGCCCGGGCACATCATCAGGGAAGGAAGGGCCGCCCTCAAAGCCGGCGAAATCCGGCCGATGATCGAAGCCGACGAGCACTTTCACAACGCGATCTACCAGGCTTCGGGCAACCCGCTGATTGCGCAGAGCGCCAAGCTGCACTGGGCCCATATCCACCGTGCCATGGGCGCGGTGCTGCAGGTCTCGAGCATGCGGGCCTCGGTCTGGGACGAACACGAAACCATTGCCCGCGCCATTGCCGCCGGTCAGGCCGACCGCGCCGAGGCCCTGATGCGCCAGCACGGCGAGCAGGCCGCCCGCAACCTCAGCCAACTCTTGTCGCGGGCGCTGAGCAAGCGCCCGCCGAGCCCTCACCGCCATCAAGGAGACTGATCATGAAACTGAGCCCCGAACAACTCGAGCGCTTCGACCGTGAAGGCTATCTGTTCTTCCCGGGTCTCTTCACACCCGAGGAGACCCGCAAGCTCACTGAGGCTGTGCCCGAGCTCTATGGCCGGCGCGAGGCTTACAACGTGCGCGAAAAAGGCAGCGAGGCCGTTCGCACCAATTTTGCAGCCCACCTCTATAGCGAGCCTTTTGCCCGACTGGCACGTCATCCGCGTATGGTCGAACCGGTAGAGGCTATCTTTGGCGAAAAGCTCTACATGCACCAGTTCAAGATCAACGGCAAGATGGCTTTCGAGGGTGATGTCTGGCAATGGCACCAAGACTATGGCACTTGGCTCAACGACGACATGATGCCCACCGAGCGCGCCATGAATGTGGCCATCTTCCTCGACGACGTCAACGAATTCAACGGGCCGCTGATGTTCATCCCCGGCAGCCACAAGAAAGGCGTGGTCGATGCCAAACACGATCTGACCACCACCAGCTACCCTCTGTGGACCGTAAGTAACGAGCTGATCACGCAACTGGTCGATCGTGCAGGCGGCAAGCGCGGCGGCATCGTCAGTCCGACTGGACCGGCCGGTTCGATGATCCTGTTCCACAGCTGCCTGGTGCATGCCTCCACCAGCAATCTTTCGCCCTGGAATCGAGTCAGCGTTTACCTGAGCCTGTGCGCGGTGTCCAACCATATCCGGCGTTTCAAGCGTCCCGAGTACATCGCCCACCGCGACTTCACCCCGATCGACTGCCTGCCCGACGACTGCCTGCTACAGAACTATCCGGTCGATCTGCCCTGGAAGAACGGCATGCCCGGCAGCGCCTTGGTCACCTCGACCGAGCCCATCGATACGACCCGCAAGGCCGCCTGATGAACCTCTACGCCAAACTTGAGCAACGGCAGGCCGAGGGACGGCCTGTGCGCATCGCCCTGATCGGCGCCGGCAAGTTCGGCTCGATGTACCTGGCCCAGGTGCCGCGCACGCCCGGCGTGCATCTGGCAGCCATCGCCGACCTGTCACCCGATGCGGCGCGCAGCAACCTCGCCCGCGTGGGCTGGAAGGCCGAACAGACGCAGGCCCAAAGCCTCGACCAGGCCTTCAAGACCGGGCAGACCTGGATCACCGACAACTGGCAGGCGGTGGTTGACCACCCCCAGATCGATGTGGTGGTCGAATGCACCGGCCACCCCATTGCCGCCGTAGCCCATTGCATGCGGGCCTTTGAACACCGAAAGCATGTGGTCAATGTGACCGTGGAGGCCGATGCCTTCTGCGGCCCGCTGCTCGCGCGCAAGGCGGCCGAGGCCGGTGTGGTGTATTCCATGGCCTTCGGCGACCAGCCCGCCCTGATCTGCGACCTGGTCGACTGGGCACGCACCTGCGGCTTTCCCGTGGTGGCTGCCGGGCGGGGTCACAAATGGCTGCCCCATTTTTGCGAGTCCACACCCGAGACCGTCTGGGGCTACTACGGCTTGAGCCCCGAACAGGCGCGCCGCGGCGGACTCAATCCCAAAATGTTCAACAGCTTTCTGGATGGCTCCAAGCCCTCGATTGAGTCGACCGCGGTGTCAAACGCCACCGGCCTGGGTGTGCCCAGCGGCGGACTGCTCTACCCCCCTGCCAGCGTCGAAGACATTCCCTTTGTCACCCGCCCGCGCAGTGAGGGAGGCGTGCTCGAGCGCAAGGGCATGGTCGAGGTCATCTCCAGCCTGGAGGCCGATGGCCGCAAGATCCCCTACGACATCCGTATGGGCGTGTGGGTCACTGTCGAGGCCGAGACCGAGTACATCAAGAACTGCTTCGAAGAGTACAACGCCCACACCGATCCCAGCGGCCGCTATTTCACGCTGTACAAGCGCTGGCATCTGATCGGACTGGAAGTGGGCGTCTCCGTGGCCAGTGTGGCACTGCGCGGCGAGCCCACCGGCGTGGCCACCGGATGGAATGCCGATGTGGTCGCCACTGCCAAGCGCGATCTGCAGCCCGGCGAGATACTCGACGGAGAAGGGGGCTACACCGTCTGGGGCAAGCTCTTGCCCGCCGCAACATCGGCGCAGATGGGCGGCCTACCGCTGGGGCTGGCACACGATGTGAAGGTGGTACGGCCTGTGCGTAAGGGCCAGAGCCTGAGTTGGGCCGATGTGGCCATGGACACCCACACCGATGCCTACAAAATCCGAAAAGAAATGCAGCGCCTGTTTGCACCGCCGCTGGCGCGTGCGGCCTGAGCGGGCCAAGATCTAGCGCGGCGATGCCCGGTCTCTGGGCCGGCTATCGCTTGATAACAAAGCTCGAAAGCATTTGCTCGCCCTGCTTTTGCAGCTGCTCCTGCATTTGGGTGAACAAGGCCTTGGATTGCTCGACGTAGGAACCCATCACGCCCTGCATCAATGGCGACTGGCTGCTCATAAACTGGGCCCACAGCTCGGGGTTGAGCCCACGGGACTGCTCGCTGAGCTTGGCCTGCAATTCCATGAAGGTCTGGATGTTCTTCTCCAGATAGCTGCCCATCACGCCCTGCATGGCGTTGCCATAAAAGCGGATGATGTTGGACAACAGGTCCTCAGTAAACATCGGCGCACCCCCCGCCTCCTCCTCAAGAATGATCTGCAGCAAGATGCTGCGCGTCAGATCTTCCTGCGTCTTGGCATCGCGCACCACGAAGGGCGAACGGTCCATGACCAGTTGCTTGATGTCGGCCAGGGTGATGTAGATCGAACTGCTGGTGTCATACAGACGCCGGTTGGGGTACTTTTTGATGGTTCGCAGCGCCGGGGCTTGAGGTGCCTGGGTCGATTCGGCCGCAGCCGCCCCTTTGTGGCGGCGCGGGCGATCGGGCGCCGTCGAAGCGGCCGGGTCTGCGGCGCGAGAAGAGGACTTTGGTCGGGGCACGAAAGATTCCTGAGGAGTCAGGCTGCATACGCTGAGCTGCGCAACCATTCTAGGGAGCGCCCCAGGGGGCTGGCAGCCGTGGTTTACCCTTGGCCCCGCAGGCGCAACTGCGGACCGCCGCGCTGGTCAGCGGGACCGCGCCGGCTTGCGCCCAGCGCCGCCGCGCATCCCGCCCGGCCTCACCGGCGCGAAATCAGGCCGGGGGGCCACATCCGGCCGACCCTTGTTGCCCCGCGGCTCATACCGGGAGGCTGAACGCGGATCGGCGCGAGCATCCGAGCGAGGGCCTAGAGCGCGCGGGGGCCGCTTGGCCCAAGTCCCCGCCTCGCCCGTACGGGAGGCGCGGTCATCGGTCCGGGCAAAGCCCGAGGCGGGCTGAGCCGGCGCGCTGCGGTCCTGTCTGAAACTCTGGTTCTGCCGTGACCGATCAACGCCCCAACCAGCACCCTGCCCCGAGCTGCGAGCACCCGGCGGCCGTCCGCCACGCTCGGGCCGACCTGCCGCTGGCTTGAAGTTTTGACGCGGCTCCAGGCCAGCGATGACCGAGGCCTTGAAAGACTGACGCGTGTAGTGCTCGATATCGCCAATCCGGCGCCGGTCGCGAAACTCGGCAAGGGTGATGGCATGACCCCGGCGCCCGGCCCGGCCGGTGCGGCCGATGCGGTGCACATAGTCTTCGGCCTTCATCGGCAGACCGAAATTGATGACATGGGTAATGGTGGGCACATCCAACCCGCGCGCAGCCACATCGGTGGCCACCAGAAATTGCACCCGTCCCTCACGAAACGCGCTCAGGCGCCGGTTGCGCAAGCCCTGACTGAGAGCGCCGTGCAAGGCCACCGCATGAAAGCCGTCCTGCACCAGCTCCTGGGCCAAGGCATCGCATTCGATCTGCGTCGACGCAAAAACCACCGCCTGATCCACCTGGGCATCACGCAGCCAGTGGTCGAGCAGCTTGCGCTTGTGCTGCAGGTTATCGGCCCAATGCAGGGTTTGCTCGATCGACTGGTGTCGCTCCTGCGGGGAATCAATCTCGATACGCTGCGGCTCGCGCATCAGGCGCGAGGCCAGTTGCATGATGCGCGGGGCAAAGGTGGCACTGAACATCAAGGTCTGACCGCGCGCCGCGGTGAGCTGATGCAGCTCGGCCAAATCATCGGCAAAGCCCAGGTCCAGCATGCGGTCGGCCTCATCGACCACCAGCATCTGCACCTGATCGAGTTTGATCTGCATGCTGCGGTGCAAGTCCAGCAAGCGACCGGGAGTCGCCACCACCAGATCCGCGTTTTGCAGGCGGGCAATTTGCACCTGATACGGCATGCCGCCCACCACATGAGCCACGCGCAAACCCCTGCAATGCCGAACCAGATCGATGGCATCGGCACTGACCTGCTGGGCCAGCTCGCGGGTCGGGCAGAGCACCAGGGCGCCGGGGGTGGCCGCCTTGAAATGGCGCGGATCGGTCGGGTTCTTGCGCTTGGGGCGCTTGGGCGCAGGCTCCCCGCGGGCCTGCGCATCGGCCTGCGCCAGCGCCCATCGCGCTGCCTCCTCAGCCAGACGCTTTTCCTGGATCAACATAAGCTGGTGAATCACAGGCAATAGGAAGGCGGCCGTCTTGCCGCTACCGGTTTGGCTCGAGACCATCAGGTCCGAAGCTGCCCCCTTGGCCGTCGACAGCGCGCGGCCTACCGTGGCCTGCTGAACTGCCGTGGGCTCGGTAAAGCCCAGATCGGCCACCGCCGCCAAGAGCTCAGGTGCCAAGCCCAGGCGGGCAAAGGCCGAAGGGGTGACGGCCGCAGGCGCAAGAGACGCCTCGGCCTCAGAAACAGGCGCAAGCGTTGAGGCCTCGAGGGCCACAAGGGTATCCATCATGATTGACTTTCTGCGGGTGAGTCCCGGCCTCTGAAGGCACCGGGCACCCCGTACCCACCACAACCGAAGATGCAGTGGACGGTTGAAAACACATCAACCATCCAACAAAACGCTGAAGGTCTTTCAGCGAGGCCGTTCAGACGGCCCGGGGTGTGTGGCAGATGCAAGACTTTGAACAGGTCTTAATCCCGTTCTGCCCTGATTATCGCACAGACGGGTCAATGGGGAAAATACGGTTTCCAGCGACCGGGAAAAGCTCAGACAAAGCGTTTAACATCAAAAATCGTCGATAGGCCGTCTGAAATGCCTCCCCGTTTCGCCCATGCTGCGCCGCTGGTCGTCATCGCACTGAGTGCGCTTGGCTTTTACCTGCTTTTTCATCTCAACAATTTGCTCTTTCAGTGGCTGGACTACAGCTACGGGGTGAGTTGGCTTTTCCTGCCCAGCGGCCTGCGGCTGGCCCTGGTGCTGGTTTTTGGCGGGCAAGGCGCTATCGGGGTCATTCTGGGCAGCCTGTGCATCGCGCTGGAGGTTGGCAAACAGCCCATAGAGGCCCTGCTGACCGCTCTTGTTTCTGGACTGGCGCCCTGGATGGCGCGCTGGATCAGCCTGCGATACCTGGACCTGCGGGCTGATCTGTCCAACCTGAGGCTGCCGATTTTGCTGAAAACAGCCGTTCTATTTGCCCTGGTCAGCGCAGTGTCCCATCAATTGCTGTACGTCAGCCTGGGCCTGAGCGAGGGCTTCGTCAGCAGCACCTCGGTGATGGTCATCGGCGACTTGGCGGGCACGCTGGTCATGCTGTACGGGGTCAAACTGCTTCTGGGCTTGAGACCGGAGCGCTCATGAATCAGGCCGGCGCCGATCGGCCGGCTCGGTGCTCGCGCCCAAGCGTGCGACCGCCCAATCGCATCACCGGGGGGCGTTCTTCACCATGAGCGGGCCAACGGTCATCGTGGTCGGCGCCGGGCCGGTGGGGCTGACGCTGGCCTACGGTTTGGCCCGCGCGGGTGTCGGGGTGACGGTGATCGAATCGCAGGCCAGCGTCTCGACACAGCTACGCGCCTCGACTTTTCACCCGCCCACGCTGGACATGCTCGAGCCCTGGGGTATCACCGCCGAGCTGCTGGCCCGAGGGCGCATCACACCCACCTGGCAGATCCGTCTGCACGAGACCGGCGAGCATGTCACCTTCGACCTGTCGACGCTCAAGGACGACACCGCCCACCCTTACCGCCTGCAGTGCGAACAGGCCGTGCTGAGCCGGGCTCTGGAGGCGCGGCTGCGCCAGGAGTCATCGGCCCGCATCTGGCGCCAGGCCAACGTAAGCGATGTGGGTCAGAGCGCCGACAGCGCCTGGGTTGATGTGCACAACGAGGGCGCGATAGAGAGGCTGAGCGCTAATTTTGTCGTCGGCTGTGATGGGGCTCACAGCGTGGTTCGCAGGGCCATTGGGTCGAACTTCGAGGGCAGCACCTACCCCGACACCACTCTGCTGGTCACCACGCACTTCGACTTCTCGGCACTCTGGCCCGATCTGGCCGGGGTGAACTACGTCTGGCAAGACGAGGGTACCTACAGCCTGCTGCACCTGCCTGAGATCTGGCGGGTGAGCCTGCATCGGCCGGGGCCACTGGAGGAGGAGGCCCGGCCCGAACGCATTGCCGCACGATTGCAGGGGCTCTTTGGCGCCGCGCATCACTTCGAGCTGCAAGAGATCAGACCGTACCGGGTGCACCAGCGCCTGGCCTCCCGCTGGCGTGCCGGCCGGCTTTTCATTGCCGGTGACGCCGCGCACCTGAATAATCCGAAAGGGGGCATGGGCATGAACGGCGGTATTCACGATGCCCTGTGCCTATGCGATGTGATGGTGCGGCACCTCAATGGAGCCCCACCGTCGGTGCTTGAGAGCTACGAACAACAGCGTCTGCCCGTGGTGCGCGACGACATCATCGGGCAAGCCGATCGCAACCATGCTCGCATGCAACTGCGATCCCTGACAGAGCGGCGCGCCTCTTTGGCCCAGTTGCAAGCACTCATAGAAGACCGCGACCGGCTCTACCGGCATTTACGCCAGACCTCGATGCTCGACGGCCTGGAGCGCGCGCGGCAACTGGCTCGGGCTTGGTGCTGAATATGGGCCTGGTGTACGCGCCGCGCGGCGTGCTGGGTGTCCTCACCCCGCAGGCCAACACCACGGTCGAACCGGAGCTGCAGTTGCTGTGCCCCCCGGGGCTGAGCCTGCTGACGGCCCGCATGAGCAGCCCGGCCCATGATCTGCGTTCGCGCCTGATCGATTACTACAAAAACCTGCGAACCTGGACCGAGGCATTCGCCAACGCCCCGCTGGGAGCGCTGGCAAGCGCCTGTACGGGATCGTCTTACCTCATCGGCGCGCCAGCTGAAGACCACTTGTTTGAAGAGCTGGCCCGACACACCGGCTACCCAGTCACCAACTCGGCTCTGGCGGCAGTGGCTGCCTTGCGGGCGCTTCAGGCCCACCGCATCGCCCTGGTCTCGCCCTATCCCGACTGGCTGACCGAATACAGCCGCGCTTATTGGCAAAGCCGGGGACTTCAGGTGCGGCAGGTGGTGCCACTGCCAACCGATGCCCAAGCCTTTCATCCCATTTACGCGCTTGAGGCCCGGGCGGTCGAGCGCGGCATCGGGGCCATTGACTGCACCGACATCGATGCGGTGCTGCTGCTGGGCACGGGCACCCCCACCCTGCCCGCGCTGGCCCGGCAAGTCCAGACCCGTCGCGGTCAGCCCATCATCTCTTGCAATCTCGCACTGCTGTGGCACGCCCTTGAATGTATGCACGGCCACGCGCGGTCGCCCCGGGCCGGCGCGCTGCTCGGCCTGATGCAAGAGCGCAGCTGGCGCATCGCCCTGCGCGGCATCCTCAGGGGCCGCTAAGCCCCCCTGCGATCGGGGGAAGGGTTAGTAAGTAGACTGTAGTTCATACTTTTTAACTAAAAATTTCTCATAGATCCGGGACCAGGGCCTTGTCCGGAGGCCGCCTGCGCCTCTACATTAGTCCCTCTGCGCTTTCGGCCGCGAGCCAACCCTAAAGCGCACCTCCTCCCATGCAGTTGATCTGGTTGTCCGGGCCTACCGGCAAAGTCTTGAGTTTTTCCATCACGCGTCGCGGCGTGATGCTGGCCGTGGCTGCACTGGCGCTGCTCATGTTGATGGCTGGCATGGCGCTGCACTTCGTGGGGCTGCGGCTTGCGGTGGCGTATTCGCCGCAAATCGCGCAGCAGCTCGGCGGCGTCACCAGCTCGACCGAACAGGCTCGCATCGAGCAGACCTATCGGGAGGAACTCGATCGACTGCGCCAACGCATGAGCCAGTTGGTCAATCGCGTGGGAGAGCTGGAAACCGCCAAAACCCAGCTCCACGAAGCGGTAGGCATCAGCAAGGTGCAAAACGCGCGCGAGACGGCAAGCTGGTTCGGCCGTGGCGGGCCGCTGCTCAATCCGGCTGGCCTGTCCATTCAGACACCGGCCCTGGCCCGCGAACTTGCACAAACCGCGCGGCAGACGCAATGGTTGGACCAATCCTGGGGTCAACTGCACCAACTGTGGACGCTGGAGGCACGGCGTCTGGCCCAGTTGCCGGTAGGCCTGCCCATAGAGGGCGAGTTTGTCGTCTCCAGCAGCTATGGCTTGCGCATCGATCCGATCACCGGGGTGCCCACCCACCACGAAGGCCTGGACTTTGTAGCGCCCCCCGGCACGCCCGTTCTGGCATCGGCCCCCGGCACAGTCACACGCTCGGAGTGGTCCGGCCCCTACGGTCAGATGGTCGAAGTCACCCACGCCGAAAACTACAAGAGCCGCTATGCCCACCTGAGCCGGCGCCTGGTTCAGGAGGGGCAGCAGGTCGAACGCGGAGAGCTGCTAGGCCATTTGGGCAGCACGGGCCGATCAACCGGCCCGCACCTGCATTACGAAGTCGAGCACCGGGGCCGAACCCTCGACCCGGTCAAAGCCCTGTCTCCCCTGTCCTGGCGCTGATCGGGCGCCGAAAACCCACGAGGCCAGCCATGTTCAAACGCCGTTCCAACAACGCCCTGCCCATGACCCAAAGCGCCGAGCGCTTTGACACCCTGATCGGCCCGCATAGCGAAATCAGGGGCGAGCTCAAGCTCAGCGGCAGTACCCGTATCGACGGGCGGATAGAAGGCAACATCACCGCCAGCGGCGACTCGGTCACGGTGGTCATCAGCGAGAACGCACAGATTCACGGCGACATCCTCGCCCACCGCGTTCTTGTGGCCGGCAAGGTGTCGGGCCAGATCCACGCCACCGAACGCGTGGAGTTGCAAGCGCAGTGCGTGGTGCAAGGCGATATCAAATACGGCTCGATTGCCATCGAACACGGCGCCCGGGTGATGGGACTGCTGCTGCAAATCGACGAGTCCAAGCACGCCCTCAGCGGTGAAGACGACCTGCGCCAGGCCCTGAGCAAGGCCAAAGCCGGCTGACGCGTCTGTGAGAGCGCCGGCTTTCGGTGCGATCAGCCCCGCACAGCCAGCCGGCGCACAAGCGCCCCCATCAGCAAGCCCGAAATGCCGCACAGCAGGGCCGTTGCTGCGCTGGTCACCCCGAGGGGGCGCAGTTGCAGGGCCACAGCCAGCGTCGGCTGGTAGATCGCCAGCGCGACAGCTGCCAGGGCCGATGCGATGACGCCCACAGCGGTCCAGTTGGCCGGAGCCGGCGGATCGGAGCCACGCAGCCGGACCGAGCCCGTCTTGGTCACCATCACCAGGGCCGCGTTCCCCGCCACGAAAGCCAGCAGCACCATGGCACGCGTGTGCTCGGCCGGCGCCGGCCCTTCTGCGCTCCAGGTCTGTAGCGAGGCTGCGTAAGCCAGGGCCGTCCCGCCAAGCAAAAGCAGGCCCTGCACCGATGCCCGAACCATCTCACCGGCACCCAACAGGGCAGCACGGGTATCGCGCGGGGGACGGTCCATGACATCGGCGTCCTCGGGTTCACCCTCGAAAGCCAGCGAGCAAGCCGGATCGACGATCAACTCGATCAGGGCAATATGAAGGGGCAGGAGCACCGGAGGCAAGGCCAGCACCACGGGCAGCACCGCCATACCGGCAATCGGCAGGTGCACCGCAAAGATGTAAATCATCGACTTGCGCAGGTTGCCGTAGATCCGGCGCCCAGCCCGGATGCCACGCACGATGGAGATAAAGTCGTCGTCGATCAGCACCACGCTGGCGGCCTCGCGCGCGACATCGGTGCCGCGCTGGCCCATGGCCACGCCCACGTGGGCGGCGCGCAGCGCCGGCGCATCGTTGACGCCGTCACCGGTCATGGTCACGATCTCGCCCGAGCGTGCCAGAGTCTGCACGATACGCAGCTTCTGCTGCGGCGATATACGGGCGCAGACCGAGGTCGAGCGCAGCCGGACACTGAGTTGCAGGTCGCTCAAACGATCGAGCTCATCACCGCTGAGAACCTGCCCCACCACCATACCGGCCTGCATCGCAATCACCTGGGCAGTGGCTGGATGGTCACCGGTGATCATGATGACCCGCACGCCCGCGCGGCGGCACTGCGCCATGGCCTGAGGTACCTGCGGACGCAAAGGATCGGCCAACCCGATCAAGCCAATCCACTCAAAGTCAAAGCCATGCACCGACTGCGGCCAGTTCGTATCCGCATGCTCGCCGCGCGCCACCGCCAACACCCGCAAGCCCTCGGCTGCCATTTGTTCGAGCACACCGTGCCATTGCGCCCGTTGCGCCGGCGGCATGTGACACAAATCCATCACCGCCTCCGGCGCTCCCTTGGCCGACACCACATGGGCTTGGCCGTTGCCGATGCGCCAGACCTGCGACATGGCGCGTAACTGGGGACTCAAGGGATAGCTTTGCACCAGCTGCCAGTCGTGCAGCCGGCTCTCGGGCAGAAAGCTCCGGCCCAGGCGGTGAAAAGCCTGCTCCATCGGATCAAAGGGCTCGGCCAGGCTGGCCAAAATGGCGTGCTCGGCAATACGATGGAAAGCCGGTGCCATTTTTTGCGCAGGCCAGCGGCCCATCGCATCGCAGCGCAGCAGCTCGGGCCGGGCCGACTCGCCCACCGCCAACACCTGCACGGCCATGCGGTTTTGCGTGATGGTGCCCGTCTTATCGGCACACAAAACGGTGGTGGCGCCCAGGGTTTCAATGGCCTGGATGCGGCGTACAAGAACCCCCTCGCGGGCCAAGCGCCGTGCCCCCAAGGCCGGAAAAATGGTGAGTACTACCGGATACTCCTCGGGCAGCATGGCCATGGCCGCAGCAATGCCCACCAGCAAAGCCGGCAACCACAGACCGGTGCGCAGGCCCTGGAGCAAGACCATGAATGCGCACAGCAGCAAAGCGATAAAGGCCAGCACCCGAACCAAGCGGGCCGTCTGGGCCTGCAAGGCGGTGGGCTGCGTGTCGATTTGCCCCAGCGATTGGCCAATACGGCCAAACTCGGTGCGCGCGCCCGTCGCTTGCACCTCCATCCAGCCTTGCCCCCGGACCACATAGGTGCCTGAAAACACGCGTTCCGGGCCACCGCTGGCCCGCGTCTGCTTGGCCACGGGCACCGACTCCCCCGTCAGCAGCGACTCGTCCACCTGCAAGTTGTCAGCCTCCAGCAGCACCCCGTCGGCCACCACCCGCCGCCCCTCGGCCAGCAGCACCCAATCGCCCCGCACGATGTCACGCGCGGGCCGCTCCAGAACCTGCCCATCGCGCAAGACCTGGACGCGAGGCTCGCTGAGCTGTCGCAAGGCCTCAATGGATCGGTCGGCCCGCCCTTCCTGCAACAGGGTCAGGCCGAGAACCGCCAGTACGAATGCCGCCAAGGTCAGGCCTTCGCCCAGATCGCCCAGTGCCAGATAGATGGCCACCGCTGCCAGTAGCAGCCCAAACATCGGCTCGGCCAGCAGGCCCAGACCACGCCGCAGCCAGGACCGCCGTTGCGCTGGCCCGATCTCGTTGGGGCCTTCACGGGCGAGCCTGTTCATAGCCTCGGCCTGACCTAAGCCGCTGCGCTGGCTGCTCATCGCGCTGATTCTCCAGCCGGGGCTGGGCTCGGCCAGCGCGGGGCGCGTCAGACGAGGCCGACCCGCCGGGTCGGCCTAGAACCCATGGGAGGAGCGGCGACGGTCGCAAGCGGCCTATCATGCGCACTGAGCCCCGGCAGGATCTACCGGACCCTCAGGACTGGAGCCAGTGATGAGCATTTACGATCAAGGACTTGGCAAAAATCCGGCGAACTACACCGCCTTGACGCCAGTGAGCTTTGTTGAACGCAGCGCCGAGGTGTTTGCCGATCTTCCAGCCGTGATCCACGGCCAGCGCCGCTATAGCTGGGCACAGACCCGTGAACGCTCGGCGCGTTTAGCGGCGGCGCTGCAGGCCCTGGGCATACGGCGGGGCGACACCGTCAGCGCGATGCTGCCCAACACGCCGGAAATGGTTGAGGTGCACTATGCAGTTCCAGCCCTCGGTGCAGTACTCAATGCGCTCAACACACGGCTTGACGCGGCTTTACTGGCCTGGCAGATGAATCACTGCGAAACCCGGGTACTGATCACCGACCGCGAATTTGCACCGGTCATGCAACAGGCCCTGCAGCTGCTGCGCGCGGAGCACGGACGCCAGCCTGTGGTCATTGATGTGTGCGACAGCCAGTACACAGGATCAGGCGACCGGCTGGGCCCGCACGAATATGAAGCTTGCCTGTCCGCACACCCGCCGCTCGAGCGCCTGCAAGGTCCGAACGATGAATGGGATGCGATTGCCGTCAGCTACACCAGCGGCACCACTGGCGACCCCAAGGGCGTGGTGACGCACCACCGCGGCGCCTATCTCAATGCCGTGTGCAACGCTGCGACCTGGACCATGCCGCACTTCCCGGTCTATCTGTGGACCCTGCCGATGTTTCACTGCAATGGCTGGTGTTTCCCGTGGACCGTCGCGCTTCTGGGCGGAACCCACGTCTGCCTGCGTAAGGTCGATGCACCCTCGATTCTGCAAGCCATGCGCGAGCACCGCATCGACCACTATTGCGCCGCGCCCATCGTGCACAGCCTGATCTACAACGCACCGCCCGAGATGCGGGAGGGCATCACCCAGCAGGTGCGTGGCCTGGTGGCCGGAGCCGCGCCACCGGCGGCCATGATTGAAGGTATGGCCCGCATCGGCTTTGCCATCACCCATGTCTATGGCCTGACCGAGGTCTATGGGCCCGCCGCAGTGGCGGTGCAAAGGCCGTCCTGGGCCGAACGGAGCCTGTCGGAGCAAACCCGGCTCAACGGGCGGCAGGGCGTGCGATACGCCCTTCAGGAGGGCATGACAGTCATGGATCCCCAGAGCCTCAAGGAGGTGCCCGCCGACGGACAGACCATGGGCGAGATCATGTTCCGCGGCAATATCGTCATGAAGGGCTATCTCAAGAACCCCTCAGCCACGACACAAGCCTTTGAAGGCGGATGGTTTCACACCGGCGATCTGGCGGTGCTGGAGGCGGACCGCTATGCCAAGATTCGCGATCGCAGCAAGGACATCATCATTTCCGGCGGCGAAAATATCAGTTCGCTGGAAATCGAAGACGCGCTCTACCGCCACCCGGCGGTGCTCGCTTGCGCCGTGGTGGCCAAGCCAGACTCCAAGTGGGGTGAAACGCCCCTGGCCTACGTGGAACTCAAGCCCGGCGGTCAGGCCAGTGCCGACGAGCTGATCGCGCACTGCAAGGCCTTGCTGGCCGGCTACAAGGTGCCGCGCGACATCCGTTTTGAAGACATCCCCAAAACCTCGACCGGCAAGATCCAGAAATTTGCGCTGCGCCAGCGGGCCCGGTCCACCTCGGCCATCGAATAGGAGTCTGCCATGGATCAGTCCCAAGAAGCCCTGCTGCTGCGTCATGACGACGGCCGCGGCGTGACCACGCTGACGCTCAACCGGCCCCAGGCTTTCAATGCCCTGAGCGAGGAATTGCTGTCAGCCTTACAAGACCAACTCGATGCCTTGTCGCAGGACGAATCGCTCAGGGCGGTGGTGATCGCCGCATCGGGCAAGGCCTTCTGCGCCGGCCATGATCTACGTCAAATGCGCGCCGAACCGAATCTGGCTTACTACCAAGAGCTGTTCGCCCAGTGCACCCGCCTGATGCTCAGCTTGCAACGCTTACCGGTACCGGTGATCGCAAAAATTCAGGGCGTGGCCACCGCAGCGGGCTGCCAGTTGGTGGCCCAATGCGATCTGGCTGTGGCCGCCAGCACTGCGCGCTTTGCGGTCAGCGGCGTCAATCTCGGTCTGTTCTGCGCCACGCCCAGCGTAGCCCTCTCGCGCAACCTGCCGCGTAAAGCCGCTTTCGAAATGTTGGCCACCGGCGAGTTCATAGATGCAGTGCAAGCGCAGACCTGGGGCCTGATCAACCGAGTGGTTGAGCCCGAACAACTAGATCAAGCGGTGCAGCAGCTGGTCGATCAGATCATCGGTAAGCCGCGACTGGCCCTGGCCCTCGGCAAGCAATTGTTTTACCGCCAGCTTGAAACCGGCATGCACGCCGCTTATGACGATGCCGCCCAGACCATGGCTTGCAACATGATGGACGAGACCGCGCTCGAGGGCGTGCAAGCCTTTCTCGACAAGCGTCCTCCAGCCTGGTGACCCACACGATCCATGTCACTCGCGATGCTCGCCGCCTGGTCGGCCATTGACAGCCACGCCCTGAACAATATCCTGAGCGAGGTTGATCACCCTCCTCCAGAGGGCTTCACACCCTTGCTATTGCAGGGCCATCGCATCGGCTGGCTCGCACCCGGACATGACGATGCGCTGTTACGGCACTTGCCCTTGTGCCAAAGAGATCCATCCGGTCTGCGCTGGCTCGCCGACGAGCTGACCGCAGCCGATCGCAGCGAACTGCTCGCCCGGACAGCCCGCAGCCTGCAGCAGGAAGGATGGATCACGGGCTGGCGCGACGAGCTCTACAGCTACTGGGGTGAAATCGAAGAGGCACCCAGCGCCTCCCACAGCGAATGGTTCCGCATGGAGCGCGCCGCCTTCCGGTTCCTGGGGCTGCGCAGCCATGCGGTGCATACCAACGGTTTTTGTGCCGACGGTCGCATCTGGTGCGGCAGGCGTGCCTTGAGCAAAGCCACCGACCCGGGTCGTCTCGACAACCTGGCCGCAGGCGGCCTGCCGGCCGGCGAGTCGCTGCTCGACTGCGCTGTACGCGAGTTGTATGAAGAAGCCGGGATCCCCCCCGAGGTCGCCCGTCAGGTGCATCCGGCCGGATCCTTGCTGACCCGTCGGCGCGAGAAGGAAGGCTGGCACGATGAGAGGCTGTGGGTCTACAACCTGATGCTGCCCGAAGGCCTGGAGCCACGCAATCAGGATGGGGAGGTGAGCGAGTTTGTCTGCCTCAGTCCTGACCAGGCCATGGCGCGATGGGCCGAAATGACTGAAGACGCAGCCGGTGTCTTGGCCCAGGGCCTGCTCGCGCTGCGCCCTCAGGGCTGAGGACCCGGGGTTATTTAAAACCAGCGCACCACTGGCCAGCCCCGCTCGTGCGCGATGCGCTCGAGCCTGGCATCGGGCTGCGCGCATACCGGCTGCGCCACCGCCTCAAGCAAAGGCAAGTCATTGATAGAGTCACTGTAGGCCGTGCTGTGCAGGTCGGACAGGTTCCAGCCCTGCTGCTCAAGCCAGTGCTGCAAGCGAAGTACCTTGCCTTCGCGCATATTGGGCTGCCCCTCTACCCGGCCGGTAAAACGCCCCTCAAGCCGTTCGGGTTCTGTGGCAATCAGATCCCCCACACCCAGGTGGTCTGCGGTCAGCTCGGTGATGAAGCGGTTGGTGGCGGTGGTGATGGCCACCCGATGGCCAGCGGCCTGGTGCTCGCGCAGTTGTCGCACACCCGCCGGCGCGAGGCGAGGCACGATCGATTGCTGCAAAAAACGCGTACGCCAGGGCTGCCAGGCCGCCGCATCCATCAGGGACAAGGTGCCGATGTAGAACTCGCAAAAGGCACGCACATCCACCGTGCCGGCCTTATAACGCTGCTCCATTTCACGGTTGCGGCTGGCCAAGGGTTCGGCCGGGATCAAGTTCTGATCGACCAGGAAGTCACACCAAAGCTGATCGCTGTCGCCCTGCAACAGGGTGTGGTCCAGATCGAACAGAACCAGATGGGGTCGAACCATCGTCGCCCTCAGACCGATCGCAGGTGCCAGGCCTTGGGCCGGGTGAAGGTGCTGATGCCCTCCACCGACAAGGTCAGCCCCAGACCCGAGTCGCCCCAACCGCTCCAGGGCAGGCGCGGGCTGACCCGGTCACAGCAATTCCAGTACACCGAGCCGGCCCGCACCCTCGAGAGAATGGCTCGGGCGCGCGCCTCGTCGGGCGTGTACACACCGGCAGTCAGGCCGTAGCGGGTGTCGTTCATGCGTTCGAGGGCCTGCGCATCGCTGCTCACCTTCTCGATGCCCACCAAGGGACCGAAGCTTTCGTCGCGCATCAGCGCCATGCTGTGATCGGCGCGATCGATCACCGTGGCCTCAAACCAGTTGCCGCGGCCACCAAAGGGGCCGGGGGCGCGCGACCCACCGGTGAGCAGCCTGGCCCCCCGGCTGCGCGCGTCAGCCACCTGGGCCTGCAACACCTCCAATTGGGCAGCGCGGGTAAGCGGGCCAAGGTAGGTGTCCTCCCGCATCGGATCGCCCATCTTGAATCCGCGCACCGTCTCTACCACCACCTCGACGAAGCGATCGTAAATCGCCTCATGTACGTAAATACGCTCGACCGAGCAGCAGCTCTGGCCGGCGTTGTACATCGCCCCGTCGGCCAGCGATTGCGCCGCCACGACAGGATCGGCATCGGGGCAAACATAGCTGGGGTCCTTGCCGCCGAGTTCGAGCTGCATCTTCATCATGCGCGGGCCGGCGACCTGGGCGATGCGCTGTCCGGTCGGCAGCGAGCCGGTGAAGAAAACACCCTCCAGATCCTGCTCGAGCAGTGCGCCACCGGTCGAACCATCGCCATACACCGCCACGAACACATCGGACGGCACCCCGCTGGCATGCAGCAGCCGCGCCATCGCCTGACCCGTCAGCGTGGCAAATTCAGAGGGCTTGTAGACCACCGCATTGCCCATCAGCAAGGCCGGCACGAAAACATTTCCGCCCACAAACCAGGGGTAATTCCAGGCCGAGATATTGCCAATCACACCCAGCGCAATGCGCTCGATCTGCTCGCGCATACCGTCGGCATCCCAGACCTGCGCACCGGCAGCGGCGGCCGGTGCCTGATCCAGAAAGAAATCAATGCGGCCCAGAAAAGCATTGAGTTCGTTGCGCGAGTGCGGCAAAGGCTTACCCGTCTCGCGGGTGAGGATGCGGGCCAGGTCATCGAGCTCGGCCTGCACCGACTGACGAAAACGCGCCAGAGCCTGTATGCGGGTCTCGAGCGTTTGGGCCGCCCAGCCCGGCTGGGCCCGCCGGGCTTTGGTCACCAGCTCGGCCACTTGCTCCGCACTGTAGACGGGTTGTTCGCCAAGGACGCTGCCATCGGCCGGATTGATCAAGGTCAGGGATTTCATGCGCAGTCGGTCCTTGTCTTAGTTGGCCTGGCGGTTTTGGTGGGCCTGCCGCAAAAAGTCGCGCAGGATAGGCGTGTCATCGAGGGTCCCTTGGTCCGCACGGTGGAACTCCGGGTGCCACTGCACCGCTGCCACATAGGCCGGGCCGCTCCAGCGTATGGCCTCGATCATGCCGTCATGCGGACAGCGTGCCTCGACCACAAAGTCGGGCGCCAGGTCTTTGATACCCTGGTGGTGGATGCTGTTGACCACCGCCTCGGTTTGACCGCCCAAAAGCGCGCACAGCCGGCTCTGCGGGTCTATGCTCAAATCGTGGAGATGGTTGTCGTAGGCTTGCGCATCGCGATGCACCAGAGCCTGCGGCAGCTGAGTGGGAATGTCCTGGTACAGGGTGCCGCCAAAGGCAACGTTGATCAATTGCAAGCCCCTGCACACCCCCAGCACCGGCTTACCCGCGGCCACAAAGGCCTGCACCAGGGCTCTCTCGTAGTCGTCACGCACCCGGTCGCCGCTCCATCGCTCCTGCAGCGGCGCCTCACCGTAACTGCCCGGCCAGACATCGGCTCCACCCATCAAAACGAGCGCATCGAGCCACTGGGCATAGTGAGAAAAATCGACATCGCTGCGCCGCGTGGCTCCAGTGGGGCTGGGTACCATGACCGCCAGATCGCCTTGGCTCATGACCCAGTGAGCGATCGACTCCTCCACGTAATGCAAGGTCTTTCCGGTGAATATGGGACGGGCCGGATCGGCGTGAAAAAAACAGGCCGATACGCCAATCTTCAATCTCTGATCGATGCTGCGACTCATGGCGGTTGCTCGTCTGATGCGCCTTACATGGCGGCCTGAAACAGGCGCTCGAAGTCCGCAGCGTTGCAAGGCCGGGGGTTGGTCTGGTGACAACCATCGGCGGTGGCGATGGCCACCAGGCGCTGCATGTGCTGGGGACCCACCCCGTGGCTGCGCAGGGAAGCGGTGATGCCTATGGACTGCTTGAGCTGCCGCAGCCAAGGCACAAACGCAGACCCGCCGCCAGCGACCCGGCAGACGTGGGCCAATTCGTCAAACTTGGCCTGCGCCGCCTCATAGTTCCAGGCCATGACAGTGTCAATCATGAGCGCGTTGGCCAGGCCGTGATGCATGTCACAAACGGCGCCGAGGGCATGCGCACAAGAATGCACCGCACCGAGGTCTTTCTGGAAAGCGATCGCCCCCATCATTGAGGCCATCATCATGTCGCTGCGGGCCTTCAAATCCTGCGGGTGGTGCACCGCCTGGGCCAGAGCCGCTGCTGCGATTCGGGTGCCTTCCAGCGCGATGCCGTCGCACAGCGGATGGTAAGCCGGCGAGAGGAAGCTCTCCACATTGTGCGTCAAAGCGTCCATACCGGTGGCTGCGGTCACAGCCGCCGGCAGACCCAAGGTCAATTCGGGGTCGGCAAAGACCATGCGCGCCAAAATGCGTGGACTGAAGATCACCCGCTTGTGATGGGTGTCGTTCTCGCTAACCACGCTCGATCGCCCGACTTCCGAGCCGGTCCCCGAGGTCGTGGGCAGGGCCACGAAATACGGCAACTCGCCCGAAATCGGTCGCACCTGTGGATGGTCCCAGGCATATTCGATGATGTCGCCCGGATGGGTAGCCATCAGGCCAACCACCTTGGCCACATCCAGCGAAGCCCCGCCCCCGAGGCCGATCACCGCATCGGCCTGATGGTCCTTGAAGGCCTGGGCACCCGCCATGACCTGCGCGGCGGTGGGATTGCCGTGCACACCGGCATACACCGCAACATGAAGACCCTTGAGCGCGTCTTTGAATTGTTCGAGCAAAGGCAGCGCGGCCAGAGCCCGGTCAGTGACGATCAGCGGACGCCGCACCCCGACCTCGGTCAAGTGACCTGCCACCTGGGCGCGAGCGCCAGCGCCGAAAACAATGGGACAGGGGAAGGCAAAACGGGACAGGCTCACGGTATCTCCAGGGGAAATGGGGGTTGGAAAAAATCAGATGATTTCGAAGTAACGCTTGAGTTCCCAATCGGTCACCCCATCGAGCCATTGGCGCCATTCCCATTCACGGGTCGCGGCGAAGTGGTCGACGAAGGCATCGCCCAGCCAATCGCGGGCGATTGACGATTGGCGGAACAACCGTGTGGTCTCAATCAGGGTGCGCGGTGCCCGCTCGATGTGTTCGCCCCCCTGATTGGTACCGGTAATGGGAGCGGCCGTGAGCTTCAGGCCCTTTTCCACGCCGTGCAGGCCGGCGGCAATGACGGCCGCCATGGCCAGATAGGGATTGACATCGGCGCCAGGGCAGCGGGTTTCCAGGCGAGTGGACTTGGCCGAGGCGGAGATCACCCGGAAACTCGCCGTGCGGTTGTCCACACCCCAGGTGGGCTTGACCGGTGCCCAGAACCCATCGACCAAACGCTTGTAAGAATTGATGGTGGGCCAGAACATCGGTGCAAATTCCATCAGGCAGGCGATCTGTCCGGCCAAGTAACTCTCGAACAGGCGACTCATGCCCGCGCGCCCACGCGGGTCCGAGAACAGATTGCGCTTACCGTCACTGAGCGATTGATGGATATGCCCGCTGCAGCCCGGATAGCCCTGATTCCACTTGGCCATGAAGCTGGGCATGATGCCAAAACGACTGCCAATCTCTTTGACGCCGGTCTTGAACAAAATAGCACGGTCAGCCTGCTCCAGGGCGGAACTGAAGGCGATGGCCGCCTCATAGACGCCGGGGCCGGTCTCGGTATGCAAGCCTTCAATAGGTACCCTAAAAGCGGCCATTTCATCGAGGATGGCATTGAAGAACTCACGGCGCTGGTTCATGCGCAGCAGCGAATAGCCGAACATGCCCGGCGTCAGTGAGGTAGGGGCCACGCCCTTCTTGTCAGCCCAGGATTGGGGCGTCTCGACAAAATTGAACCATTCGAACTCCATGCCGCACATGGGCATCAAACCCATGGATTGGGCACGCTCGAGCACCCGCTTTAGCGTTTGCCGCGGGCACACCGGATAGGGCGAGCCGTCGGCCTTGATGAAATCGGCCAAGAAGAAAGGCACGTTGGCGTCCCAGGGCACGCTGCGGGCCGTCTGCAGATCGATACGCGCCAAGGCATCGGGAAAGCCGTGATGCCAACCGGTGACGGTGGTGTTGTCGTAGCACTGGTCGTGCGCATCCCAACCAAAAACCACGTCGCAAAAACCGAACCCCCCATCGGGGTAGGGCTGGGCAGCGCCCAGGAATTTGTCGCGGTGCAAATACTTGCCGCGCAAGATGCCGTCGATGTCGCTGACGGCCACCTTGACCTTGCCACTGTCGCCCAGCAAATCTGCGGGCAATGCATCGGTGCGTGCCGATGCCTTCGCACGCAGGGGCGCTTTACGAGTTGTCTGCTTGGCCATACTGGAACTCCCGAAAAAAACTCGAACCTCAAAAAAAAGAGCGGGAAGTCAGCCTCAGGCCGGCGCCCCGGTGGCGATCCCCAGGTCTTTAAGGGCCAAGCGGACCGCCTGCACAGCCTGCTCCATCTCCACCGGTCCGATGGCGCCGATACAACCCACCCGGAAGGTCTCGATCTGAGTGAGCTTGCCGGGATAGAGGATAAATCCATGCTTTTTGGCGGCCTGGTAAAAAGCCTTGAACTCGTAACGCGAATCGCCGGGCGCATGAAAGGTCACGATGATGGGTGCCTGGATCGCCGGATCCAGAAAGGGTTTAAAACCCAGGGCCGCCATGCCCTCCCTCAAAGTCCGATAGTTGCTCTCATAACGCGCCAGTCGAGCGGCCTGCCCGCCCTCCTCCTGAAATTGCCGGATCGCCTCGTCCAGCGCCACCAGCACATGGGTGGGCGGGGTAAAGCGCCACTGGCCGGTCTTTTCCATGTAGACATATTGATCATGCAGGTCCATGGCCAAAGACTGGCAATGCCCCTGACAGCCCGCGACGATCTCCTTGCGCAGGAACACAAAGCCCATGCCCGGTACCCCTTCCAGGCATTTCCCACTGGCTGCAATCAGGGCATCGAAGCGGATACGGCGCGCATCAATCTCCAGCGCGGCAAAGGAACTCATGGCGTCGACGATCAGGCCGCGGCCATGGCGTGCGCAGACTTCGGCAATGTCTTGCAACGGGTTGTGCACGCCCGCGCCGGTCTCACAGTGGATCATCACCACATGGCTGATGCTTGCATCGGCCTGCAAATGAGCCTCCAGCACCTGCGGCGAGATGGCTTGGGCTTCGTCGAAAGGCGCGATGGTCGTCTTGCGCCCCATGAGAGAGGAGAGCTTGGCCGCGCGCTTACAGTAGGCGCCGTTGTCCAGTACCAGGACATGACCGTCGCGCGGCACCACCGTGGCCACGGCCGCCTCCACGCTGAAGGTGCCACTGCCTTGCAGCGGTACCACCACATGCGAGTCATGCCCGTGGATGATATCCAGTAGCGCGCTTCGAACCCGGGCCGTCACAGCAATAAAGTCGCTGTCCCAAGATCCCCAATCGCGCAGCATCGCCACCTTGGTGCGCAAGGTGGTGGTCAAGGGACCCGGGGTCAGAAGAATGGCTTCGCGGTGCGCCGTATTCATGGAAGGCTCGCTCCTTGCGTTTGAGTGAATCTCTTGTTGGATTGAAGGCGCCCTAGCGCCCTAGCGCCCTCGCCAGGCCTGCGTCCTGCGGCCGGCCCACCAGCCCAGCAGCGCAAACAGCCCGGTGGCAGTGGCAGAAATGGCCGCGATAAGCACTGCCATAGCCGCAGCCGCGCCCATGTCCCCCGCCTCATCGAGATTGAGGATGGCGATCGAGGCCACCTTGGTCTCGGGCGAATACAGAAAGACCACGGCCGAAATGGTGGTCATGGCATTGATGAAGAAGTAGCGCGCAATATCAATCAGGGCGGGGGAACAGATGGGTACGGTCACCCGCCAGAAGGTCTTGTAGAAGGGCACTTTCAACGACGCGCTGACGGCTTCGAATTCAGCATCGAGCGACTTGAGCGCAGTGACCGCTGTTAAATGCCCGGTGGTGTAGAAGTGCACGATGGTGCATAGCGTCAGCAGGGTCATGGTGTGATACAGAGCCTGCAGGGGATTGCCCGGTTCATTGAAGAAGAAGATATAGCCCAGGCCCAACACCAAACCCGGTACGGCCATAGGCAAGATGGCCAACATTTGCACCGGAGCGCGCAAAAGGTCAAAGCCCCGGGTCTTCTCGAGCAAGTAAGCCGCTACAAACACCAAAACCGTGCCAAATACCGCCGTGCCGGTGGCCATCTTCAGGCTATTGACAAAGCCCTCGGCCACGCCGCCATCGACCAAACCCAGCCGGTAATGCTGCAACGAAGGGGCCAGGTTGTAGGGCCAGAAGCTGGCAAAGCTGGCAAAGACGGCCATCCCCAACATGGCCAGCATGAGAGCCGACACCAGCAAACAGTATGTAAAGAGGAGCCGATCGCGCCAGCGCGACGGCTTGGGCACCAGTGGCACGGCACGCGCAGTCAGCATGGCAGTCTGCCGGCGGCTCACATATCGGTCCACGCCAAAACTGAACACCGCCGGGGCCAGAAGCAGCAAAGCCACCACAGCCCCCTTGGCAAAGTCTTGCTGACCGATGACCAGCTTAAAAACATCGGTAGCCATCATGTTGAAGTTGCCACCGATGACCTTGGGGATACCGAAATCGGTAATCACCAGAGTAAAAGTGACCAAGGAGGCCGAAATCAATCCGTATTTGGCACCCGGCAAGGTGATCGTGAAAAACTTACGCACGGCTCGCGTGCCCAGAGCGTCGGCCGCCTCGTAAAGACGCGCATCGGCCAGAGTGAGTGCGGTCACGAGGATCATCACCGCATGAGGGAAGACCGAGAAACATTGGGCGATCACCACCCCCACGGGGCCGTAAATCTGCGAGACCCCGAGAGCCGTCAGGAACTCCTTGAGCACGCCCTGGTTACCGAACCAATAAATCAGCGAAATGGCCGACAGCAGAGAAGGGGCCAACAAGGGAATCAGACTGACCGCGCGCAAGAGCCCCGCGCCGGGGACGCATGCGCGGGCCAGCGCGTAGGCAAAAACAAAGGCCATGGGCACCACAATGAGCGTGACCAACGCCGAAACCCACAGGCTGTTCCACAGGCTGGCTAGCAAGGTCGGTGTGCGTGCATAGGCCAAAAAATTGGCCAGTCCGGCGTAGCGCCCCTGATCGTCTTGCAGGGCCTGCACCAAAATGGCCAGTAAGGGCGCGGCCAGAAAAGCCAGCAGGACCAGCAGGACCACGGCCAAGAACGCGCGTCCGAGCCAATCGCTCCAGTGCGCTTTCTGCCTGACCCCGCTCAAAACCAGCTCACTCATGCCCGGCGGTGTTCAAAAAAGCTTGATGCGCTCGGGCATCAGCCCCAGCGTCAGGTCCGACCCCTGCCTCAAACCCTGCTCGGCTAAAAAGTTCAGCGAGAGATAGACCACCAGCGGGCGCGGGCTGAGTTGGGGCGCCTGCACATGTACATGGCAAAAGGCTCCGAGAAATTCGATCTTCTCGATACAACCTTGAACCAGCGCCGCATCGGCGCCTGCGCCCACCCGGGCTCGAATATCTTCTGGTCGCAAATAGACCTTGACCGCTCCGCTGCGGCCCTGGGCTGCCGGCACCTCATCACCGCCGACCGACCACTGCCCGACATTCAAGCGACCGCCTTCAATGCGACCCGGGAGCACATTGACCTTGCCGACAAAATCGGCCACGAAAGCACTGGCCGGTTCACGGTAAATGTCGGTCGGCGAGCCCACCTGCTCGATCACGCCATGGTTCATCACCACAATCCGGTCGGCCACACTCAGGGCTTCTTCCTGATCGTGCGTCACCATCACGGTCGTGACCCCGAGTTGCTTTTGCAGCGAGCGAATTTCCTGCCGCAGTCGCACCCGCTCGAGCGCGTCGAGGGCCGACAAGGGCTCATCGAGCAAAAGCAGGCCCGGCTGCATGGCCAGAGCTCGCGCCAGTGCGATACGCTGCTGCTGTCCGCCGGAGAGCTGGCTCGGAAATTTGCCTGCACTGCCCGGCAGGCCGACCAGCGCTAACAGTTCCTCAACCCGTTGGGCTATGTGCGCCTTCGGCAGCCTGCGATTGACCAGACCATAGCCGACATTGTCGGCCACGCTCAAGTTGGGAAACAGGGCGTAACTCTGGAAAACGATGCCGTAATCACGCTCGGCCGGAGGCAGTCGGGAAATATCGCGACCGCCCTGCTCCAGACGGCCCTGGCTCTGCACCTCCAGACCTGCAATGATCCGCAGCAACGTGGTCTTGCCGCAGCCCGATGGGCCAAGAAAACAAACCAACTCACCGCTGAAGACATCCAGGTCCACCTGTTTTAAAGCCTCGAAATTGCCGAAGCTCTTGTGGATATTGCGCAGAGATAGATAGGCGGCCATGCAGGGGCAAGAAAAAACCGCACTGGCCAGTGGGCCAGGCGGCTGAAAACAGAGGTCTCAGCGCTTCTCGGATTTCCCGTCGTAGCGCTTGATCCACTCGGCCAGAATGCGCTCACGCTCATTGGCCGCGTAGTTGAAATCGAGCTTGATCAGACGCGCCTCATAGTCCTTGGGAACGTTGGCCAGGGGCGGCGCCACACCCGGCTGGGCGGTGATGGCGAAGTTCTTGCCATAGAGAATCATGGCGTCCTTGCTCGAAGCCCAGTCGGCCAGCTTCTTAGCCGCATCGAGCTTTTTGGTGCCCTTGTGGATGGCAAAGGCCTCGAGATCCCAACCCAGACCCTCCTTGGGGAACACCAGATCGATCGGAGCGCCGCGCGCCTTGTTGGCATTGGCACGGTATTCAAAGGAAATGCCCACGGTGAACTCGCCGCTGGCAGCCATATTGCAAGGCTTGGAGCCCGAATGCGTGTACTGCGCGATGTTCTGGTGCAGGGCGTCCATGTACTTCCATCCGCCGCCCTTGCCCTTGTCGTCGCCGAACAGCGTGAGCCAAGCGATGACATCGAAGTAACCCGTGCCACTGGAGGCCGGGTTGGGCATCACGACCTGACCCTTGAACTCGGGCTTGAGCAAGTCTTTCCAGGTCTCGGGCTTGGGAATGTTGCGTTTCTTGGCCTCAACCGTGTTGAAGCAAATGGTGGCTCCCCAGACATCCATACCCCACCAGGCCGGGGGATTCTTCTTGTCCCGGTACTGACTCATGATGGCATCGAGGTTGAGCGGGGCGTAGGGCTGGAGCATGCCTTGCTTGTCCATCAGCGCCAAGCTGGTCGCAGCCACACCCATGATGGCATCGGCCTGCGGGTTGTTCTTTTCGGCCAGCAGTTTGGCGGTGATCACGCCGGTCGAATCGCGCACCCACTTGATCTCGATATCCGGATGGACCCTGTTGAACGCATCCTGATAAGCCTTGAGTTGATCGGTCTCCAGGGCGGTGTAGACCAACAGCTGAGTTTTCTGGGCCCAGGCCATCGTTCCCAGCAGGAAGGAACAAGCCAGAATCAGAACATGACGAAAAGCGCGCATAGCAGTCCTCTGAAAGTTGAACAAACGATGAACTTTCCGATCCGTTCATGACAGGATCATGACCGGGGGCAGCGGCCATTGGAAAGGAGCAGACCGCTCTTGTCAATTGTTTTTTGTCGATTGTTGACAAAAAAGCGGCGTCGGGGTCCAATCTCTACATGCGCGTCTCCCTCCTCGAGCCGGTCGGTGCCAGCGACTCGACCTCTCCGGCTCACTCCACCATCGCCATGCTGCGCAGCAGCAGCCTGGCCAGCGCGGTGCAGCAGGAAATCGAGCGCCTGATCTTCGCCGGCGAACTGGGCCCCGGCGACAAGCTCACCGAGGCCTGGCTGGCCGATCGACTGGGCGTCTCCCGCGGGCCGGTTCGCGAGGCCTTCCGCGTGCTCGAAGAGGCCGGCCTGCTACAGCTGGAGAAAAACCGCGGCGTCTTTGTGCGGCAAATTCCGATCGAGGAAGCCCTCGAGATTTTTGAGCTGCGCGCCATGATGGAATCGCATGTGGGCGCAGCGCTGGCTCAGAACGCCACCGAAGCTCAGTTGCGCGAACTCGAACAACTCGTTGGCCAGATGGAGGCCGCTGTGGCCGTTGACGACGAGCCTCTGTATTACCGCCTCAATGTGGAATTTCATGAGCGCATGGTGAGCTTTACCGGCAACCGCAAGCTGTTCATGCTCTACCGCAAGCTCACCCGCGAGCTGTCCTTGTTCCGGCGTCTGAACCTGAGCGACCAGGCCTTGCTGCAGCTGAGCGTGACCGAACACCGCAACATGGTGCAGGCCATCGCCTCCGGCGACGCCACCCGCGCCGCCGAGACACTCAAGCAGCATGTGCTGATGAGCCGAGAGCGCACCCTGCGCAACGCCGCACGACAGCGCCCTGCCTCCCAATGAATCAACCCCAACCAAACACCATGACGCTCACCGTTAACCACAGAAGCTACGCCCTGCCCCGTCAACCCGTTGTTGTGGTCTGTGTGGATGGCTGCGAGCCGGACTACCTCGGTCAGGCTGTGGCCACCGGTCATATGCCCTGGATGAAGCGGGTGCTGTCCCAAGGCACCGGCTTGGTGGCCGACTGCGTGGTGCCCACGTTCACCAACCCCAACAACTTGTCCATCGTCACGGGTGCGCCTCCGAGTGTGCACGGCATCTGTGGCAATTTTCTCTACGACAGCGCCAGTGGCACCGAGGTCATGATGAACGACCCGAAATGGCTGCGTGCACCGACTCTGCTGGCCGCCTTGGCCCGGGCCGGTCAAAAAGTCGCGGTGGTGACGGCCAAGGACAAGCTGCGACTGCTGCTCGGCCACGAGCTTGAGGGGGGCATCTGTTTCTCGGCCGAAAAGGCCGACCAAACCCAACAGGCGGTCCATGGCATCGAGGGGGTGCTGGACAAGGTCGCACGTCCTCTCCCCAGCGTCTACAGCGCCGACCTGTCGGAGTTTGTCTTTGCCAGTGGCCTGTGGTTGATGCGGCACCAAAGGCCGGATGTGATGTACCTCTCGACCACCGACTACATCCAGCACAAGCATGCGCCTGGCACCGAAGGGGCCAATGCCTTCTACGCGATGATGGATCACTATCTGGGTCAGCTCGATGACTTGGGCTGCGTTGTGGCGCTGACCGCCGACCACGGCATGAACGCCAAGGTGGGCATGGACGGTCGGCCCCAGGTGATCTATCTGCAGGACTGGTTCGACCATGAGCTGGGGTTGGGCCGCTGCCGGGTGATCCTGCCGATCACCGACCCCTATGTGGTCCACCACGGTGCCTTGGGATCATTTGCCACCGTCTACCTGCCCGATGGCGTCTCGCCCGAGGAAATCTGCGAACGTTTGATGCACAACCCGGGTATTGAAGTGGCCCTGACCCGGCAAGCGGCTGCGGCGCGCTTTGAGCTGCCGGCCGATCGCATCGGCGATATCGTGGTGGTCTCCGAGCGCTTCACTGTTCTGGGTACGTCCCAGGCTCGGCACGACCTGAGCGGCCTGGATGTGCCGCTGCGCTCTCATGGCGGCATCAGCGAACAAAAAGTCCCCCTGATCGTCAACCGACCGACGCCGGGTCTGGACAGCCGCAAACGTTGGCGCAATTTTGACGCCTTCGATCTCGCACTCAATTGGGCCCAATAGGGTGCCGAGGAAAACGCAATCATGAGCGACATACAAGCCTTTATTAAAGACCAGCAACTCGATGCCATGCGAATCCTCGGGCGCTGCCTGGGCGCGGGACGCGAACGCTGCATCGAGGTGTTCAACCCCTACACTGAAAAGCGCATCGGCACGGTACCCAAGGCCAGCCTCGAAGAGGTGCAGCAAGCCTACCAGTGGGCCTACGACTACAGGCCCACCTTGACCCGGCACGAGAGGGCCAGCATCCTCAACCGCTGCGCCGCCTTGGTTCGCCAGCGGCTGACCCAGGTGGCCGAACTCATCACGGCCGAATCGGGTCTGTCCATCAACGATGCCACTTACGAGGCCGGCCGCGTGAGCGACGTGCTGCTCTTCGGTGCCCAAGAGGTGCTCAAGGATGACGGCCAGATCTTCAGCTGCGACCTGACGCCGCATGGCAAGAAGAGGCGGGTCTACACCCAGCGCTCGCCGCTGCTGGGCGTGATCACCGCCATCACCCCCTTTAACCACCCGATGAATCAGGTGGCGCACAAGGTCATTCCAAGCATCGCCACCAACAACCGGATGGTGCTCAAGCCCTCCGAAAAAGTGCCCTTCTCGGCCCTTTACCTGGCCCAGTTGCTCTACGAATCGGGTCTGCCGCCGCCGATGCTGCAAGTCATCACCGGCGACCCGCGCGAGATCGCCGACGAGATGCTGACCCATCCGCAGGTAGACCTGATCACCTTCACCGGTGGCGTAGCCATTGGCAAATACATCGCTGCCAAGGCCGGCTACCGGCGCATCGTGCTCGAACTCGGAGGCAACGATCCACTGATCGTCATGGACGATGCCGATCTGCAAGAGGCCGCCAGCTTGGCCGTCCAGGGATCCTACAAAAACTCCGGGCAACGCTGTACGGCGGTCAAACGCATGCTGGTGCACCAAAAAGTGGCTGCCGAATTTACCGAACGGGTGGTGCAGGCCACCCAGGCCTGGACCTACGGCGATCCGGCCAATGCCGCCCACCAGATGGGCACGGTGATTGACGAGGCGGCCGCCCGGCTCTTCGAGGCGCGTGTCAACGAAGCGGTCAGCCAGGGGGCCCGGCTTCTGTGCGGCAACACACGGCAAGGGGCGCTGTACGCCCCGACCGTGATCGACCGGGTCCGGCCCGAGATGACGGTGGTGCGCGAAGAAACCTTCGGCCCGGTCTCGCCCATTCTCACCTTTGCCAACATCGATGAGGCCATCGCTCTGGCCAACGGCACCGCGTACGGCTTGTCCAGCGGCGTCTGTACCCACCGGCTCGATAACATCGTTCGCTTTGTCAATGAGCTGCACATGGGCACCGTCAATGTGCGCGAGGTGCCAGGATACCGTCTGGAGCTCACCCCCTTCGGCGGCATCAAAGATTCCGGACTGGGCTACAAGGAAGGCGTCCAGGAGGCCATGAAGAGCTTTACCAATCTAAAAACCTACTCGCTGCCCTGGGCCTGATGCTCAATCTGCTCAATCTCCTGGCTGCCATTGCCCTCCTGGTCTGGGGCACACACATGGTGCGCACGGGCGTGCTGCGCGTCATCGGCGGCAAACTGCGCGATGTGCTGGCGCGCGGGGTCAACCGGCGCCTGATCGGCCTGCTCGCTGGCATGGGCGTGACGGGTCTGCTGCAATCGAGCACGGCCACCTGCCTGATCGTGAGCTCTTTCGTGGGCCAGGGCATGATCACCACTGCAGCGGCGCTGGCCATCATGCTCGGAGCCGATGTCGGTACCAGCTTGATGGCCCTGTTTTTCTCCTTCGACCTGAGCTGGCTCTCGCCCCTGCTCATCTTTGCCGGGGTAGTGACCTTCGTCACCAACCAGAACAACACCGCCGGGCGATGGGGTCGCGTGGCCATCGGCCTGGGCCTGATGACCTTGGCCCTTCATCTGATCGTTGAAGCCACCCGACCGATGACGCAGTCGCCGGGCGTCAAGGCCCTGCTGATGGCCCTGCCCAACGATTGGTCCGTGCTGATCCTGGTTGGCGCCCTGTTAACCGTGATTTCTTATTCCAGCCTGGCGATGGTGCTACTGACCGCCGCCCTGTACACGACCGGCATTCTGACGCTGCCCCACGCGCTCGGCCTGGTGCTCGGCGCCAACCTGGGTAGCGGGGTGCTGGCCTACCTGAACCTGTCCAAATCCAGCCCGGAGGTGCGGCGCGTGCCCATGGGCAATCTGGGCTTCAAGATCATGGGCTGCATACTGGCCCTGCCGCTGATGAACGGGCTGACCCCGCTGCTGGAGCGGCTGCCGCAGTGGGGACTGCACCCGGTGGTGGGTTTTCATGTGATCTTCAACGCCTTGCTCGCACTGGCGCTGATCTTCTTCGTCGGCGCCGCGGGACGCAAGCTCGAGGACTGGCTGCCCAAAATCGCTGACAACCAGCGCCCGCACGAGCCGCGCTACCTCGATGCCACGGCCTTGGGCACGCCCGCCCTGGCCATTGCCTGCGCGGCCCGCGAGGCCATGCACCAGGCCGACATCGTCGAAGGCATGCTGCGCGGCATCATGCCCGTGATCCGGGATAACAACGCGACCTTGTCGCAACAGCTGCGCCAGATGGACGATCAGGTTGACCGTCTCTACTCGGCCATCAAGTTTTATCTGACCCAGATTTCCCGCGAGGCTCTGAGCGAAAACGAAAGCCGGCGCTGGACAGACATCATGTCCTTCACCATCAATATGGAGCAGATGGGCGACATCATCGAGCGGGTGCTGCAGGACATCGAAGACAAAAAGATTCACAAGGGCCGGGAGTTTTCGCAAGCCGGCCTGGAAGAAATCGAAGACATGCACCAGCGGTTGATGGCCAATCTACAGCTCGGCCTGAGCGTTTTCCTGTACGGCGAATTGCAGGACGCCCAGAAGCTGCTTGAAGAAAAGGTCAAGCTGCGCGATCTCGAGCGGGAATACGCCAATCGGCATCTGACCCGCCTGCAAGACAACACGCCTCAAAGCATAGGCACCAGCTCTTTGCACATCGACCTGATCAGCGAACTCAAGCGCATCAACTCGCATATTTGTTCGATTGCCTACCCCATCCTTGAGCAGGCCGGCGCCTTGGCCGAAACTCGGCTCAAGCAGTCACAGCTGCGGCTCGAGCAACGCTGAGCCCGCCCTCTTTCATCCCCGTTCTGGACCGACCGCCATGGCTTTGACCCTCCACGATATCCAAAGGCTGTTCGAGCAGCGTGGCCATGAGCAGTACACCGGAGAACCGGTCACGCACCTTGAGCACGCTCTGCAATCGGCCACCCTGGGAGAGCGAGAAGGCGCGAGCGAGGCGCTGATAACCGCCGCCCTGTTGCATGACCTGGGCCATCTGCTGCACGACATGTCCGGCACACCGAGCGCCGAGGGCATTGATGATGTGCACCAGTATCGCGTCGTGCCTTTTCTGCGTGGGCTCTTCCCCGACGAGGTCATCGACGCCATTGCGAACCATGTCGATGCCAAGCGCTACCTTTGCGCCACACGGGCAGGCTACCACGCGGCCTTGTCTGAAGACTCCAAACGCAGCTTGCAGTTGCAAGGCGGCGTCTTCAGTGCCGAGCAGGCCCAATCCTTTATCAGCCGGCCGGGTGCGGAAGGCGCGGTGCGCCTGAGGCTGTGGGACGACCAAGCCAAGCAACCCGGCGTGGTCACGCCGCCGCTGGCTCACTTTCTTCAGAAAGCCAGGCATTGCGCGCTGACGGACCACTGAGATGAGCATCACTTGGCCAGTGGTGATGCTGGTCTTGACCGGCGCCTTCCTGCATGCCAGCTGGAACGCGCTGGTCAAGTCCAGCGCCGACAAGGCCATGGACACCGCGCTCATCCATGTGCTGTGCTCCGTCCTGGCCCTGCCCGTGCTACTCGTCGTCGGCCTGCCGCCTGTGCATGTCTGGCCCTACATCCTCGCTTCTCTGGTCATCCATGTCGGCTACTACATGGCCTTGGCCGGCGCTCTCAAGCACGGCGAACTCGGACTGGCCTACCCGCTGATGCGCGGTACGGCTCCGCTGCTGGTAGCCTTAGGCTCTTATTTCCTGCTTGACGAGGCCCTACCCGCCTTAGGCTGGCTGGGTATCGTACTGATCAGTGGCGGCGTGCTGCTGCTGGGCATGAGCGCCGGCCTGTTGCATCACCGCAAAGCCGTTCTGTTCGCACTGAGCAATGCGGTACTGATCGCGCTCTATACCGTGGTCGACGCCCGGGGCGCGCGAGAGAGTGGCGATGTGGCGCAGTACATCGCCTTGTTGTTTGCCCTCGATGGCTGGCCGTTTGCCCTGCTGGTGTTCTTGCGGCGCAGGGGCCGGGTCTGGACCTACGCCCGCAAGCGCTGGCCGATCGCTACAGCCGGCGCGGCCGCCTCCCTGGGCTCTTACGCCATTGCGCTGTGGGCTATGACGGTGGCACCCGTAGCTCTCGTGGCCGCCCTGCGAGAAACCTCGGTCCTTTTTGCCGTCATCTTAGGGGCGTGGCTGCTCAAAGAAGCATGGACGCGCTGGCGCATCTTGGGCGCCATCAGCATCGTCGCTGGAGTGATGGCATTGCGTTTGGGCTGAGCATGAAGATCAGGAGTATGTGACGATGAATCAAGACAAGTATCCCTCTGAGGCCCGCGTGGTGATCGTTGGCGGTGGCATTGCAGGCTGTTCGGTGGCTTACCACCTGGCCAGCATGGGCTGCAAGGAGGTGGTCTTGCTCGAACAGGGCCAACTCACCTGCGGAACCACCTGGCACGCGGCCGGATTGGTCGGACAAATGCGTCCGAACCGCAACATGACGCGGATGAGCAAATACGGTATCGAGCTCTACAGCCGCCTCGAAGCCGAAACGGGTTTAGCCACCGGCTGGAAGCAATGTGGCAGCGTCAATGTGGCGCGTACTGCCGAGCGCATGAAAGTGTTGCGGCGCCAGATCGCTCTGGCGCGCAGCTTCGGTGTAGAGGTGCACGAGATCAGCCCGAGCGAAGTAGGCGAGCGGGCGCCTGGCCTTCGCACCGACGACCTGCAGGGCGGCATCTGGATACCCGGCGATGGCAAGGCCAACCCCGCCGACCTGACCATGTCGCTGGCCAAGGGCGCGCGACAGAAAGGGGTGCGCATCATCGAAGGGGCACAAGTCATCAGTGTGGAGCAAACCGGCGGCCGCGCCCGTGCACTGTGCTGGCACAAAGACGGTGCCGAGCATCGCACGCAGTGCGAGGTGGTGGTCAACTGCGCCGGTCAGTGGGCACGGCAACTCGGTGCGCTATCTGGCGTGAATGTTCCCCTGTACTCGGCCGAGCACTTTTATATCGTGACCGGAAAGATCGAGGGCATACACCCCATGTGGCCGGTGGTGCGCGACCCCGATGGATTCATTTACTACAAGGAAGAGGTGGGCGGCTTGCTGATGGGCGGTTTCGAGCCCGTGGCCAAGCCCTGGAAAGTCGACCCCATACCGTCGACCTTCCAATTCCAGCTGCTCGATGAGGACTGGGACCAGTTCGAAATCCTGATGCAAAACGCCCTTCAGCGCACACCCTGCCTGGAGAAAGCCGAGATCAAGATGCTGCTCAACGGCCCCGAGAGTTTCACGCCCGATGGCAACTTCATTCTGGGTCGAGCGCCGGAGTTGCACAACTATTTTGTGTGCGCCGGCTTCAATTCTGCGGGCATCGCCAACTCCGGGGGTGCCGGACGCCTGATGGCCGAGTGGATTCTTGGTGGCGAGCCCAGTGTCGATCTTTCGGATGTGGACATCCGGCGATTTGCGCCTTTCACAGGCAACCGCAAAGCTTTGTCCGAGCGTACCGGAGAGACCCTGGGACTGCACTACGCTATGCGTTGGCCGCGTCAGGAGTTACAGACCGCCCGGCCGCTGCGCACTTCACCCCTCTACGATCAACTGAGCAGAAAAGGCGCCGTCTTCGGCAGCAAGAACGGGTGGGAGCGGGTCAGCTACTTCAAGCCCGCAGACGCACCGGCCGCGCGCGATACGCTCGATGTCCCTGACTGGCTGCCCTGGGTACAAGCCGAGCAACGTGCCACCCGCGAGGCGGTGGCTGTCTACGACCAGACCTCTTTTGCCAAGTTGCTGATTCAAGGTCGTGACGCTTTGGTATTCCTGCAGCGTTTGTGCGCAGCCGATGTAGATGTTCCCGCAGGCAAGATGGTCTACACCCCGGTACTCAACGACCGGGGTGGCTTTGAGAGCGATCTGACCGTCATGCGGCTGGCCAGCGATCGCTTCATGATCGTGACCGGCTCGGCTCAGGCCACGCGCGATATGGACTGGCTGCAACGCCATCGCCATGACCACGAATGGGTGAACCTGAGCGATGTCACCGCGCAAACCTGCGTGCTGTCCCTCATGGGTCCGCGCAGCGCTGAGCTCATGCAGCGGGTCAGCCCGGATGACGTCTCTGCACAGACCCTGCCCTTTGCGATGACGCGCGAAATAGATCTAGGCTTTGCACGGGTGCGCGTTGCGCGCATGAGCTATGTGGGCGGCCCCGGCTATGAGCTCTATATACCCGTAGAGATGACGCGCCATGTTTATCAGGTGCTGCAGGAGGCCGGCGAGGGCCTCGGACTTCGCGACGCCGGCTATTACGCTCTCGATGCCCTGCGCGTCGAGCGCCTGCGCCGCGCCTGGGGCGCCGAGCTTGGTCCAGACGAGACGCCGATCGAAGCGGGCATGCTGCGCGGCATCGCATGGGACAAGCCGGGGGGATTCATTGGGCGGGAGGCCGTGCAGCAGCGACTGCAAGCCGGCACCGCACCGGCCAAGAAGCTGGTGCGGCTGCGCTGCCTGGACAACAGCGTCTACCTTTGGGGCGGCGAGCCCTTGCTGGCGCAGGGTCAGACCATCGGCGAAATCACCTCGGCGGGCTGGGGTTGGGAAGCCGGCGCCTGCGTCGCGCTGGCCTATGTGCGAGGCCCATGGGCCACCCGCACCATCGGCCGCTTAGAGGCCCACGCCGACCTCTGGGGCGTGGCGGTGCCGGTTGTGATTGAGGATCTGTAGCACCGCGGGATCCATCGCCCGCGCCTCAAAGACTCACTCCAGCGTGATCTTGGCAAAGGCGGCCACCTTTTTCCATTGGGCCATGTCGGACTGCATGAAGGCAGCCATGCTCTGGCTATTGGCCCAGGTGGGTTCGGCGCCAGCCTTGAGCATGGCCGACTTGACCTCGGCCTGAGCGGCCACTTTCTCCAGGGCCTGCTCCAGCCTCTGCTGAACCGCAGCGTTCAGGCCGGCCGGTGCCGCCAAACCAAACCAGGCGAACACTTGGTAGCCCTTCAACCCGGCCTCCTCCATCGTCGGCACATTGGGCAGCACACTGCTGCGCTGCGGCGTGGTCACAGCCAGGGGCTTGAGCTTGCCGCCTTGGATCAGACCCAGGGCCGATGGCAGGTTGTCAAACATCATCTGCACCTCGCCGGCCATGAGCCCCGTCAGCCCCGCAGCAGCGCCCCGATAGGGGATGTGGGTCACAAACACACCGGCCTGACTTTTGTAGAGCTCGGCACTCAGATGCAGGGAAGTGCCTTGGCCGTTGGAAGCATAGTTGAGCTGGCCCGGACGGGCGCGAGCGGCAGCCGTCAAATCGGCCAGACTGTTCAGGCCCGAAGAAGGATTGACGACCAGCACATTGGGCACGCGCCCGAGCAGCGCCACCGGCGCAATCTGCTCGGGCTTGTACGGCAGATTGGCATACAGGGCCGGGCTGATGGTCAGCGGGGGCGAAGCCATGAGCAAGGTATAGCCATCGGCCGGCGCACGCGCGGCTTCGGCGGCGCCGAGATTGCCGCCTGCGCCAGGCTTGTTGTCGATGACCACCGGTTGACCGAGTTCCTGCGCCAGACGCGGCGCCACCAAGCGGGCCATGTTGTCGATCAGACCGCCCGGCGGAAAGGCCACAACCAAGCGAATCGGCCGAGCCGGCCAAGTCTGAGCCAGGGCCCAGGGGCCCACCCAGGTCCCAGCCAGCAAGACGAGCAAAGCCACCCAGCTTCGTTTAGAGGGTTTCATGAAAGAGTCCTTTGAAGAAGAAATCGCATCCTAGGAACGAACCGCTTTACTGTCATCAGGGAGAACACCCGCGCCCGCTCGCAGGCGCTGCGCCCTAGGGGTGCCTGCGCAAGGAGCTAGGGCCTCGCTCGCGTCTGCCAGGCATACAGACCGCTGGCAACGGCCAGGGCGGCGGCCCAGGCTGCTGCATAAGCCAGACCCGCAGGCCAATGATCCAGACCCCACAGCAGGGTGGCAAAAAAAACCGCAAAGCCAACCTGCCCGCGCAAAAAGCCGCGTAGCAGCATTACCGTTGCATCGGCACCGTGGCGCGGCAAGGTAAAACAGGGCAGCACGTTGCCCGTGATCGGCACGGCCAGCAGCAAGCCACTGACGGCAGCCGGCACCGTACCGGCCGTCTCGATGATGAGCCAGGCCAGCAGCATTGCTGCAGCGACCCTGAGCATCAACTCCAGATTCGGAATATGCACCGCGGCCGCGAGCCCCCTCACCCCTGGCATGCCGCGGTGTCCCAGAGCGAGCACCAACAAAACCAGCAAGCAGGTTTGCCAGGCAGCCAGGGGCAGCAAGGGCAGGCTGAACCCCAAGGCGAAAAAAGCGATGTTGGCCATGAGCAAGGCGACCGGCCAGCGCCAACGAAGGGCCGCCCAAGCAAAAGCGGTCAGATGCATCGCCGTGGCCGGCAGGCACACCAGGGTGGCCAAGGCGATGGCTTGCGTGGTCTGCACATCCGACGCCCACAAGACAAAGCCGGTGATCGGCCCGGCAATCATGGGCAGCCCACCTATCGTGCCGCCCACCGCATGACCAAATCGCCGCGCCGCCAGGGAAGAGAGCCAAACGGAGAAGGCCACCAGCAGCAACTTGATCAGCATAGGCTCATCACGGGTACCGGCCTTCAGTCGGGTCGGGCAGGCGCGCCCAGGCGCAGCGACACCCGGCGAGCCGCTTCGCGCAACAAACTCGCCTGATGTCCCTCGGGCGAAAGATCGAGTTGCGCCGAAGGTCCCATGGCCGCGATCGCCAGAGCCAAGCGACCAAAGCCATCGAACACCGGCACGGCCATGGCAGAGATGCCCGACATCAGTTCCTCTCGCACCTGACTCAAGCCCAGATCGCGAATGCGCACCAACTCCCGATGGAAAGCCGTATCGTCCCAGGCCCGCGGCTCACCCTGCGCCACCAGGGCCGCACGCACCACCTCAGGCGGCATGTAGGCGGCAAAGACCTTGCCGGTGCCGGTGTGTCGCAGCGATGCGGGAATGCCGTGGCGCATCGACACATTGACAGCCCGGGGCCCCTCCTCCACCCGTACGATGATGGGCCCGCTGCCGCCCCAGACGGCGGCCGACACCGTCACGCCGAGTGCCTGCGCCAAGGCCGGCAATTCGGCAATCGCCAGGCGCACCGGATCGACCTGTTGCAAGCTGATCAAACCCAACTGCACCGCCAGCTGACCCAGGCCATAGTGCCCGGAAACCGGATCCTGCTCGATCAAACCGAGTTTGCCAAAGCTCACCAAATAGGGATGCGCCTTGGCCGGCGTCATGTCAGCCTCGCGCGCCAAATCCTTGAGCGCCATGCGCCGGCCCGATCGCACCAGGGCCTTGAGCAGTTGTCCGCCGACCTCCACGCTCTGAATACCGCGCGAGGTGCGGCCGGCAGGTTCCGCGGCAATCGGGGGGGCTGTACGTCTGGGCATCGCTTTGGGCATGGTCGGCATTGTGGCTGTGGCGTCGTCTTCGAAAGGAGGAACCAGGGTTTACCCTAGTTAAATGGATTTGACCCTGGCGAAGCGAACGCCGACAATGTTAAGACTAAACCAAACAAATTCGTTTAGGTTAAATTTTACCCCCCCCTGCCCGGGCCTGCCCATGAGCACCAAAACCTTCGCCTCAGCCGCCGACCTCGAAGAGAAAAAGGTCAGCTTCGACAAGCTGTCGGACCACGCCTACGCCTACACCGCCGAGGGCGACCCCAATACCGGCATCATCATCGGCGACGATGCAGTGATGGTGATCGACACCCAGGCCACGCCGACCATGGCCCAGGATGTCATACGCCACATCCGGCAGGTGACCGACAAGCCCATCAAGTACGTGCTGCTGAGCCACTATCACGCAGTGCGGGTCCTGGGTGCCAGCGCCTACCAGCCACAGCAGATCATCGCCAGTCAGGACACCTATGACCTGATCGTCGAACGTGGTGAATTCGACAAGGCCAGCGAGATCGGCCGCTTCCCGCGCCTGTTCCGCGATGTCGAGAGCGTGCCTGCGGGCTTGACTTGGCCCACCCTGACCTTTACCGGCAAGATGACCGTGTGGCTGGGCTCTTTGCGGGTCGAGCTGCTGCAACTGGGCCGCGGCCACACCAAGGGCGATACCGTGGCGTGGCTGCCCGAGGAAAAAATCCTCTTCAGCGGCGATCTCGTTGAGTTCGATGCCACCCCCTATGCGGGCGACGCCTATCTGCGCGACTGGCCGCAGACCCTGGAGAACATCGCCGCCCTCAAGCCGGCCAAGCTGGTGCCGGGCCGCGGCGCGGCACTGCAAACACCCCAGGACGTCCAGGCGGGTCTGGCCGGCACCCGCGACTTCGTTCGGGACCTCTACAGCCAGGTCAAGGCCGGCGCCGAACGCGGCGAAGACCTGCGCAAAGTCTATGAACGCACTTTCGCTGCGCTGCAACCCAAGTACGGACACTGGGTCATCTTCAATCACTGCATGCCCTTCGATGTGACCCGCGCCTATGACGAGGCCACCCAATACCCGGATCCACGCATCTGGACCGCCGAGCGCGATCAGGCCATGTGGCAAGCCCTGGAAGGCTAAATCCATCTCTACGCGGCTGCGGCCCCCGCCCTCCCCCAAAGTCCAGGAATGATCATGAACATCGAGCGCATCCACCATGTCGCCTACCGCTGCAAAGACGCAAAAAAAACGGTGCAGTGGTACGAGCAGCACCTGCAAATGAAATTCGTGCTGGCTATCGCCGAAAACCAGGTGCCCTCGACCAAAGCACCCGACCCCTACATGCATGTCTTTCTCGACGCCGGTAACGGCAACGTGTTGGCCTTCTTCGAACTGCCCAACGCTCCCGAGATGGGTCGCGACACCAACACTCCCGAGTGGGTGCAGCACATCGCCTTCAAGGTCGCCAGCGTGCAGGACCTCGAACACACCAAAGCCCGGCTGCAGGCTGCAGGCATCGACGTGATCGGCCCGACCGACCACACCCTGTTTAAGAGCATCTATTTTTTCGATCCCAACGGCCACAGACTGGAACTGGCCGCCGATATCGGCACGCCCGAGATGTACCGCAAGCTCGACGAGGTCAAGTGGGCCATGCTCGAGGAATGGTCACAGACGCGCCGCGCCCCACAGCACGCGGCCTGGATGCACCAGCGCGAGTTCGAGCCCAGCCCCACTTAACGCCTGGCCAGGCTCCATGCTCAAGACCTACACCTACCCCGAATTCGCCTACCGCCCCAGTCCTGAACAGGCGGGCCCCCAAGGCGCACCGCATCCCGTGGTCGTTATCGGCGGTGGGCCGGTGGGACTGACGCTGGCCCTCGACTGCGCCTGGCGCGGGCTGCGCGTGGTGGTGCTCGATGACAACAACACCGTCAGCATCGGCTCGCGGGCTGTTTGCTATGCCAAACGCACGCTGGAAATCTGGGACCGCCTGGGTCTGGGGCAATCCCTGGCCGAGCGGGGCATCCAGTGGCAAGTGGGCAAGGTGTTCTTCGGCCAGACGCAGGCCTACCAATTCAATCTGCTGCCCGAGGCGCATCACAAAATGCCCGCCATGATCAATCTGCAGCAGTACTACCTCGAAGAAAAACTGGTGCAAGCCTGCCAAGACAACCCTTTGGTGGACCTGCGCTGGAAGCACAAGGTCACGGCCCTCAAACAAAACGAAGACCAGGTCTGGTTAACCGTTGAGACTCCCGACGGCTCCTTCGACCTGCAAGCGCTGTGGGTGGTCGCTGCCGACGGTGCCAACAGCGACACCCGGCGCCTGCTGGGGGCCCACTTCGGCGGACAGGTGTTCCAGGACCGCTTCCTGATTGCCGATGTGGTCATGAAAGCCGACTTCCCCACCGAGCGCTGGTTCTGGTTCGATCCGCCCTTTCACCGTAACCAAAGCGTGCTGCTGCACAAGCAGTGCGACAGCGTCTGGCGCATTGATTTTCAACTCGGCCGCGATGCCGATCCCGACGAGGAAAAGAAGCCCGAGAAAGTCATCCCGCGCATCCAGGCCATGCTTGGCGATGTGCCCTTCGAACTCGAATGGGTCTCGGTGTACCAATTCGCCTGCCGGAGAGTCGATCGATTCCGGCACGGCCGGGTTCTACTTATCGGTGATGCGGCCCATCAGGTCTCCCCTTTCGGCGCTCGGGGCGCCAACTCGGGGGTGCAGGATGCTGACAACCTGGCCTGGAAGCTGGACCTGGTGGTCAAGGGTCAGGCATCGCCCGACTTGCTGCAAAGCTATCACGAGGAGCGCGCGCTCGCCGCCGACGACAACCTGCGCAACTCCACCCGGTCCACCGATTTCATCAGCCCCAAAAGCCGCGCCTCGCTGCGGCTGCGCAATGCAGTGCTCGAACTGGCCCGCACCGAGGCCTTCGCACGGCCGCTGGTCAACAGCGGCCGACTGTCGACCCCCACGCCCTACACCACCTCGCCACTGAACACCGCAGATGCCGAGGCCTTTGCCGGGGCCATGAGGCCAGGCGCGCCGTGCGCCGACGCGCCGGTCTTGGTCCAAGGCCATAGTCGATGGCTGCTGGAGTTACTGCGAGGCGGGTTTATCTTGCTGAGTTTCGGGGCCGGCGCGCAGGCGGTGCGCGTGGGCGATGTGTCAGCCAAGGTGCTGGAAGTCGGGCGCGATCTGGTCGACAGCCACGGCGAGCTCACAGGACGTTACGACGGCCAGCCTGGCACCGTCTATCTGCTGCGCCCCGACCAACATGTGGCTGCCCGCTGGCGGCGTTTTGATGCGGCCGCCGTCGAGGCCGCGTTGCGCAGGGCCTTGGCCCTGCACTGAGACCGACCATGACAGCCCCGGGCTCCCACCTGATCCGCCAGCCCCAGATCAACGATCCGGACGGCTTTTACGATGAGCTCATTGCCAGTCAGCGCGACCTGAGCGACGAGCAGGCCGATCTTTTGCTGGCCAAGTTGGTGTTGATCCTGGCCAACCATATCGGCGACCGGCATGTGCTGCGCCAGGCCCTGGAACTGGCCCGCAGCAACACCCTGGAAGCACGCTCATGACCCGGACCCACGGTGTTTGCCGCCAGGCCAGGGGCCCTGAGCCACAGGCCATCGGGCTGGTAGGATCAGGGTTATCCCAGGCCCCCAGTCTCAAAAGCGCTCATTAACCTATCGCATTCGCAACCCAAAGGACCTCGCTCCATGAAACTCAAGCTCAAGACCCTCGCCCTGGCTCTCGGCTGCGCAGCCGGACTGGCCACCGCCCAGGCCCAACCCATTACCCTCAAGGTGCACCACTTCCTGGGCCCACAGTCGATCCAGCACACCACCATGCTCAAGACCTGGTGCGACAACATTGCCAAGGACTCAAACAACCGCCTGAACTGCCAGATCTACCCGGCCATGCAGCTCGGTGGCTCGCCCCCGCAGCTGTACGACCAGGCCCGCGACGGCGTGGCCGATGTGGTCTGGACCGTGGCGGGCTACTCGGCCAACCGCTTCGTGCGAGGCCAGGTCTTTGAGCTGCCCTTCATGATGACCAACGCCGGTGCCACCAGCCGCGCCGCTTGGGACTTTGTGCAAAAGCACGCGATGGACGAGTACAAAGACGTCAAGCTGCTGGCCGTGCATGTGCATGGCCCCGGAGTCTTATTTACCAAGAACAAGCCCATCACCAAGATCGAGGACCTGCGCGGCCTGAAAATGCGCGGCCCGACGGCCACCGTTACCAAGATGCTGGCCAACATGGGTGCCACGCCGGTCGGTATGCCGGTGCCACAGGTGCCCGAGGCGCTGTCCAAGGGCGTGATCGACGGCGCGGTCATCCCCTACGAAGTCGCCCCCGGCCTGAAGGTCAACGAGCTGACCAAGTACGCCTCCGAGACACCCAAGGGATCACCCGCCCTGTACACCACGTATTTCATCGTGCCCATGAACCGTGCCCGCTACGACTCGCTGCCGGCCGACCTCAAGGCCGTGATCGACAAGAACTCCGGCCGCGAGTTCTCGGGCTTCCTGGGCAGCACGCAGGAAGGCAACGATGTCCCGGGCCGCAAGGCCTTCGTCGAGACTCCGGGCTACACCATCACCCAGATCCCGGCCGCCGAGGTCGAGCGCTGGAAGAAAGCCACCGACAACCTCGACGACGAGTGGGTGGCCGACATGAACAAGCGCGGCTTCAATGGCAAGGCCATGCTCGACGACGCGCGGGCCCTGATCAAGCAATACACCAAGTAAGCCGGCCGGCTGCAGGCGCGAAGGCTGCGCCATGAAAAAAGCGGGACTTCAGTCCCGCTTTTTTTTACGTGAGATAGCCCACCAGAAACAGCGTGATCCCGGGGAAGAACAACAAGAGAAGCGTTCTAAGCGTATCACTGATCAAAAACGGCGTGATGCCCTTGTAGCTTTCACTCAACGGCACATCTTTGGCCATGCCATTGACAACATAGACATTGAGCCCCACTGGTGGCGCGAGCATGCCAAAACCCACCGTCATTAGCACCATGATGCCAAACCAGATCGCAGTGTGCTCGGGCGTCATCCCGAAATTGAGCTTCATGATGATCGGGAAAAAGATAGGAATGGTTAACAGCAGCATGGACAGTTCGTCCATGACCGCTCCTAGCACCACGTACAGCAGCAAGATACCGCCGACCACCATCAGAGGAGCCAGGTTCATGGCTACAACCATCTCGGCCAATTGGTTGGGCACCTGAGTGCGAGCCAGGGCCGCGTTCATCACGTCAGCACCCATGAAAATCATGAAAATCATCGCCGAACTCAGCGCCGTCGCGTGAAAGCATTCAATGAAGCTTTTGCGATTGAGCTCGCCCTTGACCAATGCAGCGAAGAAGGTTGACGCTGCACCGACCGCAGCCCCCTCTGTGGGCGTGAAAAATCCGGCATAGATGCCACCAAACACCACGATGAAAATGGTAGCAATTGGCAAAATGCCCATGAGTGAATCAGAGGTCAGCTGTTCAACCTCCTCCCGCTCCGGTGCCTGTCCGGGTACGACGCGCACGTAGATGGCGATGGCGATCATGTAGCCCAGCATGGCAATCAGGCCAGGCAGCATGGCTGCGGCAAACAGCTTGGCAATGTTTTGCTCGGTCAAGATGGCATAGATGACCAGGGGCACCGATGGCGGAATCAAGATGCCCAGCGTGCCGCCAGCGGCCAGCGTGCCGGTGGACAGGCGGCCCGAGTACCCGTGCCGCTTCATTTCCGGCAGCGCCACGCCAGTGATAGTCGCTGCCGTCGCCACCGACGAGCCGCAGATGGCGCCAAAAGCCGCGCAGGCAAGCACGGCGCTCATGGCAAGGCCCCCTTTAAAACGCCCCATCACGGCCGCCGCAAACTTGAACAGCGCTTTGCTGATCCCTCCCTGCGTCGCAAAGTGCCCCATCAGGATAAACAGCGGAATGACCGAGAGGTCGTAGTTGGCCAAGCGGGCAAAAGCGAGGTTGTTGATGAAGTTGATGAAGGGCGACAGACCCGATTGCAAGATGAATCCCATCGTGCCGGCGATGAACATGGCCCCCGCGATCGGAACCCGTACGACCATCAACAGCAGCATCAAGCCAAAAATCATCAGTGCCAACGCGATGGGCGTCATAACTCCTCCTTCAGACGCGGCTTGAGGTGGCCCAATGCCTGAGCAAGCGCGACCAAGGCAGCCAGCGCAAAGGGTACGCTCATGCTGGCCAAGACGATCCAGTCGGGAAAGCCAAGCAACATCGAAGCGCCCTGGTTATCTTTGGCGCTGACGGCGGCTACGCCGCTGCGCCAGGAGAGCAAGAAAAAGATGACGGTCATCAGCAGGTCTCCGAAGCGATCGAGTCGATGGTTGAAGCGGGCGCTTCGGTTGGCCGTGAAAAAGTCCACGATGATGTTGCCCCGCTCCAGCTGGCAAAGCGGCATGAAAAAGGCCATGGCAATACCGCAAGCGATTCCGGTCAGCTCAAAGTCTCCAATCAGGGGGCTCGAGAAGAAATTGCGCCCGACGACGCTGTAGCAGGTCATCAGCATCAGGGCCGTGATGATCAGGCCGCCCGTGATGCTGCAGCCCTTGGCGATGGGTTTGAGAAAGTTCATAGCGTATCAGTGGGGTGGCAAACCTGCTCGCGCTGCCGGTCTGGACAGTCGCAAGTCAGATGGGGGCATCGGATTCATGGCGGTGCGCGCCCATGGCTGGTTTTTGATGCGAGGATCGCTAGCTGCAATATACCCGAAGAGCCTCATGGTCTTTGGGGGCATCATTTGCATTCAGGCGTCGATGGGTTGGCCTCCCGTGTCGCTTCGAAAACGGACCGGCTCAAGCCGGGGACAGCAGGGAATTGGACAAGTCAAAACGCTCGCTCAGTAGGGCGCTGCCGGCGGGAAACTGGCCATCGGCCAGGCTCAGATGCTGGTCCAGATAACGCTCAGAGGCGGGCAGCAGCAAACCATAGAGCTCGCGACAGAGATCGCGGGCCTCGTGGCCGGCCCAGCGCGCGGGCAAAAGCACCCCGGGCAGCTCGGGGTCTCGCAGCAGCAAGCGCCGGTAGTCATGAATCAGCAGGCTGCGGATCAGAAAGGCCAAATCATCCCCCCAATCACCGTCCACCCTCTGCCACTGCGCCAACAACGGCGCATAGCTCTCAACGAAGGCCCGGTAGGCCTCATCAAGCCCCTCCAGATTCCAGGCCCGGCGCACCAGGTCGGCATCATGACCCGAGGACGACAGGCGCGGATTGGCCGCCACCAAGGGCAGCAGGCGCCCAATCACCGGCGCCAGAGACTCGCTCTCCAGGGACTCGAACACCCCGGTCAGATCGGCGCTCGGGTGCACAAAGCAGTCAGGGCCCAACTGACCGAAACCGTGCCAGAACAAGGCCCGACGCAGGCGCTCGCGCTCATCGGGTTCGAGCTCGCCGGTGACGATCATCAGACGCCAGCGCTGGTCCCAGGGTGCCGGCTTGGCCGCATAGATATGGCGCGAGGCCTCCACAAAACGACGCCGGCCCGAGGCCGTGAGCT
>CAZCSD010000002.1:0-88439 GCA_964501235.1 uncultured Polaromonas sp.
GGCATGGCCCGGTTGATGTAGTCCCACAGGGTCGACACCGTAGGCACCTTCATCAGGGTGGTGCGTCCGGGGTAATCGGCACGCGCCAGGTTGGCCACCCGGCCCGTCTTGATGTCCTGCGCCGTCGTGCCTCCGATCAGAGGCGAAAACACCTCGTTGGACTCGCCGAAGATGCCATGGCACTGGGCACACTTGGCTTCCCAGACCTCCTGGCCCTTGGCCACCGAACCCGCACCAGCGGGCAAGCCCTTGAAATCGGGTCGGACATCGATGTCCCACTTGGCCACTTCTTTGTCCGTCGCGGGCCGGCCGATGCCTGGAAAGGACGACGACTGGGCCCAGCCAAACGTGCAAACCGCCCAGGCCAGCAGCATCACCACCGGCTTAAGAGAGCTGAACATTTTTCACCTCCCCGCTTTCCTGCACCAGCCAGGACTGAATGGCATTGTTGTGATAGATCGAACGCGTGCCGCGCACCTGGCGCAGCTGCCGATAGGACGGCTGCACGTAGCCAGTGTCGTCCTGCGCACGGCTCTGAATGAGGGCCGGCTTGCCATCCCACACCCAATCGATATTGAATCGCGTCAGGGACTTGGACAGCACCGGGGTCTGCAGGCGTGCGCTGCGCCAATTGCGCCCCCCGTCGACCGACACATCCACGCGCCGGATCTTGCCGCGACCCGACCAGGCCAGGCCGGTGATGTTGTAGAAGCCCTTGTCAAGCAGTACCTGTCCCCCTGAAGGCGTGGTGACCACACTCTTGCATTCCTGGATATTGGTGTACTGCCGGTGGGTGCCATCGGGCATCAAATCGATGTAATGGATGGCCTCATCCTTGGCACCCCAGGGCATATCGCCCACCTCGATGCGCCGGAGGTACTTGACCCAACTCACCCCCTGAACGCCCGGTACCACCAAGCGCAACGGGTACCCGTTCTCAGGCCGAAGCATCTCGCCATTTTGGCCGTAGGCCACGAAGACCTCGCCGGAGTTGATCAGACTCATCGGGATGGTCCGGGTCATCGAGGAACCGTCGGCCCCTTCGGCCAGTACGAACTTCGCCTTCTTGCGGTCGATGCCGGCCATCTCCAGCAGCGTGATCAGCGGCACACCTGTGAATTCGCTGCATGAAATCATGCCGTGCGTGTACTGGACCGTTGGCACCGCCACATTGCCCCATTCGACCGCGGTGTTGGCACCGCATTCGATAAAGTGAAAGCGCGAAACCGAAGGCAAACGCATCAACTCATCCAGGGTGAACACCATCGGCGTCTTGACCAGACCGTTGATCATGAAGCGATGCTTGGACGGGTCGATGTCCCACCAGCCCTGATGGTGCCGCTCGAAATGCAACCCGCTGGGAGTGATGATCCCGAACAAGGACTGCAGCGGCGCAAACGAGACCGAAGCTTGCGTGGTCTGCGTCAAACCGGGACTCTGTCGTCGCTGCACATTGGACTCGTACTGCGAAGGCTTGCCATAGCCATCGGTCACTACGCCCTGCCCCAGACCGGTGGTGTGCTCGGGCAGGTTCAGGATGTTCGGATCCCCGCCCTCGGCCGGGATCGGGTTGCTCTGAGCCAAGGCGGCAGGCGCGGCCAGGCTGGCCGCCGCTGCCGCAAACGCGCTGCGCATGAAATACCTGCGGCCGTCCCTGGCCTCGGCCCAGACCCTGCGTATGCCCGCCGCATCCAGAAAATTCTCAGGCGCCTTGCGCAGGCGTCCTGAACCATCGTGCTGTTGATCACTCACCCGCCGATCCTCCCGCCATCCAAACTAAGGCCGGCAAACCTCAGCCAATCGCTTGCCGCCTTATCGACCCGCCAACACATCAATATATGCGAATTTACTGATAAATGAATTAGACGCCAAACCGGACATCCCCGCCACCCTGCTTTTCCATTTTTGCCCTAGGACTAACCCTAGGCCTTCCACCGAAGTCAGGCGCCCCGGGACACGAACTGCTGCGCTGGCGAGATCATCTCTGGAGCAAGTTGAGCCACGGCCTGAAAGTGGGTCAGGAAAACCTGGCCGCTCAGTTGCTGGAGAAAGTCGCTGCGTTTGAGTCGGTCCATCACCGGCCCCTTGACTTCGCTGAGGTGAAACAGCATCCCGGCATCACGCAGCCGCAAGTCAATGGTCTGAAGGCCCTCGAGCGCACTGGCGTCGATGTCATTGACGGCTGAGCACTGAAGCACCAGATGCTCGAGCTCAGGTCGGGATGCGACCGCCTCATTGATCCAGTCTTCCAGCGCCCTGATGTTGGCGAAATACAAGCTCTCGTCGACACGCAAGCTCAACACCCGTGGGCTGACGGTCACCTGGTGTCGCCGCACATTGCGGAAATGCTCGGTGCCCGCGACCAAGCCAACCTCGGCGATATGCGGCCGGCTCGTCTTGAATAAAAACAGCAGCAGGGATACCAAAACGCCTGTGACCAAACCAGGCTCCACCCCATAAGTCAAGGTGACAAGCACTGTGACCATCCCGGCAGCAAAGTCGGTCTTGGAATAGGACCAGGTTCGCCTGAAGATGCGCAAGTCGACCATGGAGAGGACCGCCACCACAATAGTGGCCGCCAGCGTGGCCTGCGGCACGAAATACAGCGCCGGGGTCAGCAGCAACGCAGCCAGCAAGATACCCGCCGCCGTAAAAATTCCTGCGGCCGGGGTCTGAGCGCCAGCATCGAAGTTAACCACTGAGCGCGAAAACCCGCCGGTCACCGGAAATCCCCCCGTCATCGAAGCGCCCAGATTGCTCGCGCCGAGGGCCACCAATTCACGGTCGGGGTCGATGCGCTGCCGGCGTCGCGCGGCCAGGGTCTGCCCCACCGACACCGATTCAACAAAGCCGACCACACTGATGAGAAAAGCGGCCAGCGCAAGCTTACGCCACAAGTCGATATCCCAGAGGGGTGCGGTCAGCGGGGGCAGGCCCTGGGGCACCACCCCGACAATGCGCAGGCCCGCCTCCTGCCAACCCAACATTCCGGTGAGTAAGGCGGCCATGGCGATCGCAGCGACCGGCGCAGCCCGGGTCAGCGCATCTGACAGACGCGGCCCCACGCCAAGCCGCAACAAAGTGGACTTGAGACCGCGTCGGGTCCAAAACAAAAAGGCCACCGTACCCAGGCCCACTGCGGCACTCAGGCCGTTGATCTGCTGCCACTGCCGCATCAGACCCCAGAGGAGCTCAAAAAAATCATGCCCCTCTGTTTTGATGCCCAGTATTACCTTGAGCTGTCCCGCCGCAATCAGCAGGGCAGAAGCCGTGATGAAGCCAGAAATCACCGGGTGGCTCAAAAAACTCGCCAGAAAACCCAAACGCAAAAAACCCATGAGTATCAGCATGGCCCCCGACAGAAAGGCCAGGGTGATTGCCACGCCCCAATACTGGGGCGATCCTGGGACCGCATACTCGGCCACGGCGGTGGCGGTCATCAAGGACACCACCGCCACCGGACCCACCGCCAGGACACGGCTGGTTCCAAACAAGGCATAAAGCAACAGGGGCACCACACTGGCGTACAAACCCACCTCCGGTGGCAAGCCGGCCAACGAAGCGTAGGCCAGGCTCTGCGGAATGAGCATCAAGGCGACGATCACGGCGGCCAGCAAGTCGCTGACCAGCGTGGCGCGGTCGTACCGGCGCCCCCAATCGAGAATCGGCAGCCATGAGCGCGCGCGTTCGATGCCCCGGCCTCGCAGCATGGGGTTCAGCGCAGGGCGCAGGCCATCTGCCACAGGGACGTCGATCGGGCGCCGCTGCGGCAATAGGCCAGCACTGGGGCCGGCAATCGATTGAGCAGATCCGCCATGGCCTGCACCTGCTGGGGTGTGATCTGTCCGGAAATGACAGGCAGGAAAGCCGTCTGCAAACCAGCTGCGCGGGCGGCCGCCTCGATGGAGGCAAACGACGTCTGCTGCGGCCCACCTTCGCCGTCGGGTCGATTGCACAGGATGGACCTGAAGCCGGCCTGGGCAATGGCGGGCACGTCGTCGATCGAAATTTGGCCAGCTACCGCAAAATCATCGCTCAGTACTTGGTAGGACATGATGGAACTCCAGTTGCAGCTCAGGCGACCTGAGCCGGTGGGCGACTGCTCAAGCGGTCCACGAACTCATAAAGGGCCATGCCAGCCACCATGGCCAGGACGAACACCAGGGCCTTGCCCTGCCCCGTCGCCATAGACACGATCGCAGGGCCTGGGCAAAAACCCGCCAGGCCCCAGCCCGCTCCGAACAGCAGCGAGCCTATCACCAAGGGCCGGTCCACGTCACGCGAAGTCGGCAGATGAAAGGCCCCTCCCAACAGGGTACGGGTGCGCTTGCGTGCGGCCGAAAACGCCAGAACCCCCACCGCAATGGCCCCGCCCATGACGAGGGCGAGCGAGGGGTCCCAAGGGCCAGCCAGATCGAGAAAGCCGATCACCTTGCCAGGGTCGGTCATGCCGGCGATCATCAGCCCCCAACCGAAGAGAAGGCCCACTAAAAACTCGATCAAACGATGCGCAGTCAGGTATTTCATGACCCATCCTTTCAGAGCAGGTGACGGATTAGATAAATGGTGGCAAAGCCCGCGGCCATGAAGCTCAGGGTGGCCACCAGGGAACGCGGTGACAGACGGGACAAACCGCAGACACCGTGTCCGCTGGTACAACCCGAACCCAGTCGGGTGCCGTATCCCACCATCAGGCCGGCAGCCAACACGGCCAGATAGCCGGCCTCGATCCGGGGAGCACTCAACAGCCCAGGGGGGGCTATCAAGCCCAAAATCAGGGGGGAGGCCATGAGGCCGAGCACAAAGGCCACACGCCAGGCGGCGTCTCCCGGCTTGGGCTTGAGCAAGCCCCCGAGAATGCCGCTGATGCCCAGGACGCGGCCATTGATCAGAATGAACAGCGCCGAAGCCAACCCAAGCAGAACACCCCCCCACAAAGAGGCCCAGGGCGTGAAATGATTCCAGTCAATCGTCATCAGAAAGCTCCTTTTTCGGGGGTCGCGGGATCATCGGCGTTGCACTCGCAAAATTGCTCGTAGAGAGTCTCAATCACGGCCAGCGCCTTCGGGCTGTCAAGCCGGTAGTAAATGTTCTTGCCCTCGCGACGCGTGCTCACCAGGCGCTCCTGGCGCAGCACCGTCAGTTGCTGCGACAAGGTGGGCTGCACGATACCGAGCATGGACTCCAACTCCCCCACCCGCCGCTCACCCTGCGAGAGCTGGCAGACGATCATCAGCCGGTCTGCATTGGCCAGCACCTTCATCAGAGCGCAGGCCTCGGAGGCCGCCTGACGCATATCGCTCAGCTCAAGAAGAGTTGCACTCATGGGAAGACCACTCAACAGTTGATTAAGATATAGTATATTGACATATAAATTATTTGGCAACATAATGTTGCCATGCTCAGTAAAAAAGTTTCTCCATGATGGCTGCCGCCCGATCCCCAATCCGAGCCGAGGTGCAGGGCCTGTTCGACCCGGCGACCTGGACTGTCACCTATGTTGTGCACAGCGGGCCCGGTTCAGACTGCGCCATCATTGATTCAGTGTTGGACTATGACCCCAAATCCGGCCGGACGCGGACGGCATCGGCCGACCGGGTGATCGCCTTCGTCCGGGAACAGGGTTTGAAAGTGCAGTGGATCCTGGAAACACATGCGCATGCGGATCACCTCAGCGCCGCGCCCTACCTCAGGCAGCAGCTGGGGGGGCGGATCGGCATAGGCAGCCAGATCACCCGGGTGCAAAAAGCATTCAAGGGAATCTTCAATCTGGGGCCGGACTTCCCGGCTGACGGTTCGCAATTCGACGCGCTCTTGTCCGATGGACAGGGCCTGAGCGTAGGCACCCTGAACGGAACTGTCATCGCCGTGCCCGGCCACACGCCGGCCTGCGTGGCCTATCAATTCGGCGACGCGGTCTTCGTCGGTGATACCTTGTTCATGCCTGATGTGGGCACCGCCCGGTGCGACTTCCCGGGTGGCGATGCCAAGGCCCTCTACGCTTCGGTACGCAAACTGCTGAGTCTGCCGGACCTGACGCGGCTGTTCATGTGCCATGACTATCCGCCCAACAACAGGCCGGTGGCCTTTGAGTCCACCGTGGCCGAACAAAAGGCCCACAACATACACGTGCATGAGGGCATCAGCGAGGCGCAATTTGTGAAGATGCGCACGCAGCGCGATGCAACCCTGGACATGCCGGTGCTGATCCTGCCCGCCGTTCAAGTCAACATCCGGGCCGGGCAGATGCCGCCCAGCGAGGCCAATGGTCTGGCCTATCTGAAAATACCACTCAACGCCCTTTAACTGGGCCCCCGTGGCCTGCCCGGAGGGAATCGAACCCCCGACCCACAGCTTAGAAGGCTGTTGCTCTATCCGACTGAGCTACGGGCAGATGAGAAGATCTTATCGCGCGCCCAACCGGGCGGCAGACGCAAAAAAACCCGCACAGCGGGTCGAGACTGGACAGTGTGGTCGGAGTACAAGGATTCGAACCTTGGACCCCCTGCTCCCAAAGCAGGTGCGCTACCAGACTGCGCCACACTCCGACGAGTCCGAATTATAGCCAGCGACCCTGCTGTGCATGGGGCAATGCGCCTCTCAGGTGCCTGATCCACGGCGCCGGCCAGGGGTACGGCTCAGCCCATCAGTGCCGACACGCGGCATCAGGTGAAACCATAGGTTGAACCCCCCTTTTGTTTCTTAACATGGCCGTGTTGCGTCCGTTGACTCTGCCGAGCTTCGGTAAGGCCAAGGCATCGGGGGCAGCAGATCGCGATTTCCTGATGAAGGGCTCACGGCCGTCGGTTCCTGCAAGGTCCGGCGGTCTTTTTTTGGGCTTGGACTGAAAACCTCAGCCCCGGACGACCGTTGGCCCGGGTCAGGCCTCACAAGGCCGGACGCAGCTGACTGGCCGCACCGAGCAGCACTGGCAAGACTTGATCGAGCGCGGGCATCGCAGAGGGAGTGCTTACCAGGTTGAGCGCCGCCACCACATGTCCTTGGCGGTCACGCAAGGGCACTGCCACCGCCTCCACGCCCAGCTCATGCTCCTGACTGACGCAGCAGTGATCGTCCTGACGGGCTTGCGCCACGGCCAGCGACAGGCGCGCGGGATCGGTGAGGGTCACGGGCGTGAGCCGTGCCAAGCCTCCACCAGCTCGGCAATCGGCCAACCAACGCCGAAACCGCGCTGGCGGCAAACAAGCCAGGAGCATGCGCCCGGTGGATGTGGCGTGCGCAGGCAGGCGCGCGCCCAAATGCAGCCCGTAGGCCTGCACCGAGGCCATCGGGCCGGCTCGACCCACGCGTACGACGGCCGGGCCACTGCGCCCGACGATCACCACCTCCTGGCCGTCGAGCACCGCCACCGAGTACGCCTCGCCGGTCTGCAGGGCCAGTCGGTCGAGCATGGGCTGCACCGCACGCGGCAAACGGGATGTGGCCAGAAAGCTGCCCGACAAACGCAACACTTTGGCCGACAACCAAAAGTAGCGGCCATCGCTTTCCAGGTAGCCCAGGTGGGTCAGCGTCAACAAATGCCGACGCGCTGCAGCGCGCGTGATGCCCGCACGCTCGGCCGCCAAGGTGGCATTGAGCCTCTGCCGCTGGAGGTCAAAGCTCTCGAGTACGGCCATGCCCCTGACCACGCCCTCGATCAGGTCGGCCTTGGCAATCGGCGCAGCAGCCCGCTTGAGGCGCAAGTGCGATTCCATCATGTGCGCGATGATCGCACAAAACAACTGATCATCGTGCAATTCCGTAGGCCTCCCTTGGGACGGCGGTCGCGTACCTCGTAAGCTCATAACTTACCGGGACAAGTGGCTCGGCCGCCCGTCCCGCGCCCCGCTCCGGAGCCCGCCCATGCCCGCCACCCCCCTGCCCTCCTCGACCCAGGTCGCCATCGTCGGCGCCGGTCCTTCTGGCTTACTGCTCGGTCAGTTGCTGCACCGCGCCGGCATCGACGCGGTGATCATCGAACGACAGAGCGCCGACTATGTGCTCGGACGTATCCGGGCCGGAGTGCTCGAGCAAGTGACCATGGACCTGCTCGACGAAGCCGGCGTGGGCGCGCGCATGCATCGGGAAGGGCTGCTGCACAGTGGTTTTGACATGCTGTTTCGACAGCAGCGCCACCGCATCGACCTGCACGGTCTGACCGGGGGGCAGCAAGTCATGGTCTACGGCCAAACCGAAGTCACTCGAGACCTGATGCAAGCGCGCAGCCAGGCCGGTCTGCCCACCGTCTACGAGGCGCAAGGGGTGGAGATTGTCAATTTCGACAGTCAGCGTCCGCTCGTGCGATGGCGTATCGGGGGCCGCGAGCACCAACTGCAATGCGACTTCATCGCCGGCTGCGACGGTTTCCACGGCGTATGCCGCGCGAGCGTTCCGCCTCAGGCCATCACCGAATACGAAAAAATCTATCCCTTCGGTTGGTTGGGCCTGCTTGCCGACACACAGCCCGTGCATCACGAACTGATTTATGTCAACAGTCCGCGCGGCTTTGCCCTGTGTTCCCAGCGCAGCTCGACCCGCAGCCGCTACTACCTGCAAGTGCCGCTGAGTGACAAGGTCGAGCAGTGGTCGGACCAGGCGTTCTGGGATGAATTGCGCCTACGCCTCGATCCTCAGGCGCGCGATCACTTGCACACCGGACCGAGCCTGGAAAAGAGCATCGCCCCGCTGCGCAGCTTCGTGGCCGAACCGATGCGCTGGGGTCGGCTGATGCTGGCCGGCGATGCGGCCCACATCGTGCCGCCGACCGGCGCCAAGGGACTGAATCTGGCGGCCAGCGATGTGAAATACCTGGCTCAGGCCCTGATCGAACACTACCACGAGGGCAGTCAGGCCGGGGTCGACCATTATTCGGACCTGTGTTTGCGGCGCATCTGGCGGGCCGAGCGCTTTTCCTGGTGGTTCACCAGCCTGATGCACCGCTTCCCCGAAAATGGGGAGATCGGTCAAAAACTGCAGGAGGCCGAGTTGGATTATCTGGTTCACTCCGAACCGGCTCTGCGATCGGTGGCTGAAAACTATGTGGGTCTGCCACTGAACTTTGGCCTGAAAAAACCCGGGCATTGAGCTATCGTTGGACCATGGCAACCCCCACCGGCTTGCGCCCCCTCAAGGGCATGCGCATCATTAGCCTGGCCCTGAACCTGCCAGGTCCTGCTGCCCTGCGCAGACTCGCCGACCTCGGCGCGCTGTGCACCAAGGTCAACCCGCCGACAGGCGATGCGATGAAAACCTACACGCCGGCTGGCTATGCCCACCTACACGCTGGTGTGCGCGAACTGACCCTGGACCTCAAGACGGCGGCCGGCCAGGCTGGGCTGCACCGCCGCCTGGAACGCACCGATGTGCTGCTCACCTCCTTTCGGCCCTCGGCCTTGCGCAAGCTCGGCCTGTCCTGGCCTGATCTGCGCAAGCGCTACCGGCAGCTCAGTTGGGTGCAGATTGTTGGCGCCCAGGGCGAGCAGGCCGAGGTGCCCGGCCATGACCTGACCTACCAAGCCGAGGCCGGTCTGGTGCCAGGCCTGCAAATGCCGCCCAGCCTGTTTGCCGACATGGCCGGCGCCCTGATGGCCAGCGAAGCGGCCTTGCAAGCCCTGATGCAACGCCAGCGCAGTGGGCGCGGCTGCTTTCAAGAAGTGGCCCTGGCCGATGCCGCCTTCTGGCTGGCTCTGCCGCGGCAGTGGCACATGACCACACCCGACGGCCCGGTCGGCGGTGCCCACGCCGGCTATGCACTGTATGCCTGCAAGGACGGCCGCGTCGCCTTGGCCGCGCTTGAGCCTCACTTTGCACAGCGACTGTGTGCCGCAGTGGGTGTGACCCTCGAGCATCCTCTGCGTGATCTGTTCAAGCCCGAGGTGTCGCGCGCAGTGGCCGCCTTCTGCAAGCGCCATAGCCGTGCGCAGCTGAGCGCCTTGGCGCAATCCCACGACATCCCCCTCCTGGCCCTGCCCTGAGCAAGCCGCAAGGGACCCGGACTTCAGGGACGCGGTTTACCCGCCTTGCCCGGCCCGCCGATACTCGTCGGGCGTCGACTTGCCCCTGCCGGCTTTGTCCCTATCGGTTGGGGGGGCAGCCCGGTGTGCTGGGTCAGCAACCGCCCCCTGACCGGCGAATCACCCGCAACCGTGGAGTTTTTCCGACGCGCACTCTGGTAGCTGCCATCGGTCAGCGGCTGAAAGGTGGGCACCAGATGATGCTTGCCGTTGCCGATCAGGTCGGCCCGGCCCATGGCCTTGAGCGCCTGCCGCAGCAAGGGCCAATTGTTCGGGTCGTGATAACGCAGGAAGGCCTTGTGCAGTCGCCGTCGCTTCTCACCGCGCACGATATCGACCGCCTCACTGCTACGCGAAATCTTGCGCAGCGGGTCCTTGCCCGAGTGATACATCGCCGTGGCCGTGGCCATGGGGCTGGGGTAGAAGGTTTGCACCTGATCGGCCCGAAAACCATTTTTCTTGAGCCACAAGGCCAGCTGCATCATGTCAACATCGCGCGTGCCCGGATGGGCTGCGATGAAATAGGGGATCAGATACTGTTTCTTGCCCGCCTCGGCCGAATACTTGTCGAACATCTGCTTGAAGCGGTCGTAACTGCCGATGCCCGGCTTCATCATTTTCGACAGCGGTCCGGCTTCGGTGTGCTCCGGCGCAATCTTCAGATAGCCGCCGACGTGGTGGGTAACGAGTTCCTTGACATACTCAGGGCTCTTGACTGCCAAGTCATAACGCAGGCCCGATCCGATCAGGATCTTACGCACCCCCTTGAGCGTGCGCGCCCGCCGGTACAAGCCAATCAGAGCCGAATGGTCGGTGTTGAGATTCGAACAGATGCCGGGGTAAACGCAGCTGGGCTTGCGACAGGCCGCCTCAATTTCGGGGCTCTTGCAACCGATGCGGTACATATTGGCGGTCGGCCCCCCCAGATCAGAGATGGTGCCGGTAAAACCCTCAACCTTATCGCGAATAGCCTCGATCTCGCGCAGGATGGAGTCTTGCGAACGGCTCTGAATGATGCGCCCCTCGTGCTCGGTGATCGAGCAGAAGGTACAACCTCCGAAACAGCCGCGCATGATGTTGACGGAAAACCGGATCATCTCCCAAGCCGGGATACGGGTTGCACCATCGTGACTGCCCTGCGCATCGGCGTACACCGGATGCGGGCTGCGGGCATAGGGCAGATCGAACACATGGTCCATCTCGGCCGTCGTCAAGGGAATAGGCGGCGGATTGATCCAGACATCTCGCGCCGCCGCTCCTTCCCCATGAGCCTGCACCAAGGCCCGGGCATTGCCCGGGTTGGTCTCCAGATGCAGGACCCGATTGGCATGCGCGTACAGAACCGGATCACTGCGCACCTGTTCGAAACTGGGTAGTCGGATCACGGTCTTGTCGCGGGGGGGCGGTCGCTCGGCCCGGGCGGACTCCGGCCCGCCTGAGGGCCTGGGCACGAGCTTGCGGTTGTCCACCAGGCGTATGGGCTTGGCGTTCTCGGCATCGGCCACCGCCTGGGCTTCGTCTTCGCGGGCGCAGGAGGCGCCCTGCTCACGGGCCTGGTCCGAGATCATGAGATAGGGATTGACATGCGCATCAACCCGGCCGGGGCGGTCCACCTCAGTGGAATCAATCTCGAACCAGCCCTGGGCCGAAGGATCCCCGCGCCTGCGCACGAATGCCGTACCGCGCACATCAGTGATCTGCTCCACCGGTTCGCGCGCAGCCAGCCGGTGGGCAATATCGACGATAGCGCGCTCGGCATTGCCGTAGAGCAGGATATCGCACTTGGCATCCACCAAGATACTGCGCCGCACTTTGTCAGACCAATAGTCATAGTGCGCGATGCGCCGTAACGAGCCTTCAATGCCACCCATGACGATGGGCACATCACCGTAGGCCTCGCGGCAGCGCTGCGCATACACCAGGGCTGCGCGATCCGGACGCTTGCCGGCCGCACCCGCGGGCGTGTAAGCATCATCGCTTCGGATTTTGCGATCGGCCGTGTACCGGTTGATCATCGAATCCATATTGCCAGCCGTCACACCGAAGAACAAATTAGGTCGGCCCAGCACACGAAAAGGATCGGGGCCGTGCCAATCAGGCTGCGCAATGATGCCGACTCGAAAACCCTGAGCCTCCAGCACCCGGCCAATGACGGCCATGCCAAAGCTCGGGTGGTCCACATAGGCATCGCCACTGACGATGATGATGTCGCAGCTGTCCCAGCCCAACTGCTCCATTTCAGCGCGACTCATGGGCAGGAACGCAGCCGTCCCGAATCGCTGCGCCCAGAACCGGCGATAGCTGCCCAAGGGCTTGGCATCGCGCGGAAAAAAAGAGACGTCGGCGTAGGCTTGCATAAAACGGGAGGAAATCTCCGAGATTCTAGGTGCACCGGTGCCCAAGAGCTCACCAGCGAACCGATCGCCTGCCCCGCTGCAGGAGATGACGACATCGTCGCCTGCCCGGGCGTCTCACGCGCGAGCAGGGTCCCTACCCTTGACACTGCGCTTGAACGGCCCTACCTTGACGACCCGCGAAACAAAAAAACTTCGCCAATCCAGCGGCAAGCCCGCTCATGCTTGGCGACTCAGGGAGAACAAGCGCCCATGTTCACGCAAAGCTGGAGCACCTCAGAGCGGCAATACAACATTCTCATTGAGCGCAATGTGGACATACCCGTTGGCCCGGGAATGTTCATGAAAGCAGACATCTACAGACCCGATGCACCGGGTCAGTTCCCGGTCATCTTGGCCGCCAGCCCTTATTCCAAGGAAATTCAGGCCATGCCCATGATGCCGGTGGGCTTTAGCTATGCCCGCGGCTGGATGGAATCGGGCGACCCGAACTTCTATGTCCGCCGTGGCTATGTGATGGCCATCGCCACGATCCGCGGCACGCGCGGTTCCAGCGGTGTTTTCGGCAACATCGAACCCGATCCCCAAACCGTTGACGACCTGGCTCAAGCCATCGAATGGCTGGGCCACCAAAGCTGGAGCTCGGGCAAGGTGGGGATGAACGGCGTGTCCTACTTCTCCATCATCGCCAAGCGGGTGGCCATGCTGGCCCCGCCCTGCCTGGCCGCGCTGTTTTCGCCCTACGGCTTTACCGACGGCTACCGCGACGTGCTGTACCGCGGCGGCATTCTGGCTGCCGAGTTCATGGAGTATTGGCTGCGACGTCAGGCGCCCTTCTTTACCATCGAGAACTCGCTGCGCAAGAAGTGGGGAGACGAAAAATACGAAGCAGCTGTCAGTGCTGCTTTGCGAGACCCTGAACTGACCGCCAGTGCGGTGCTGGCCAATGCCCTGCGCAACCCCGAGACAGGGGGCAATCCGGTCTTGCTGGAGATTCTTCTCAATCCGCTGTTCAACGCGTATTGGCAAGAACGCGTGGTGGACTTCGAGAAAGGCTGCAAGGTACCGGCTTACCTAGGGGGCGACTGGGGCATGTTTGGCCTGCACTTGCCTGGCGACCTTCGCGCCTGGGAATTCTGGAAGGGCCCCAAGCGCCTCACTTTAGGCCCCCCGATCTACCTCGACCGTCCGGTGTACCAGTACGCCTACGAGTCACTGCGATGGTTCGACCACTGGCTCAAGGGCATAGACACCGGGATGATGGAAGAGCCCCGTGTGCAGGTGTTCATTGAGGGCACTGGTCAGTGGCGAACGGCCGATCAGTGGCCTCTGCCTCAGACACGCTGGACTCCTTTTTATCTGCATCGCGAGGGGCTGCTGTCGGAACACGAGTTCTGGCCCAACGAGGGCTGGAGTAGTTATGAAGACTCGATGTTCGCTCGCCATGGGCTTGAGTTCTGGTCGCCGCCGATGGTGGAGACCACTGAGTTGTGCGGACCATCGGTGCTCAACCTCTGGGGATCCACAACCGACACCGAGGTGCTCTGGTTCGTCAGCCTTCTCCATCGTGACGCGCAGGGCCAGGAGCGCTTGCTCACGCGCGGATGGTTGCGCGGCTCGCAGCGCGCCCTGGACCCCGCACGCTCCAAGCCCTGGCAGCCCTACCATCGGCATGACCGTCGCGAACCCTTGGTCCCCAACCAGATCTATGAGTTCAACATCGAGATTCAATCGATAGGGATCGAACTCAAGCCCGGCGAACGCATCGGCCTGCGGATCAAAGGGGCCGATAACGATGTCCCGGCCACGATCAACGAGGACATTGGTTCGGGTGCTATCGCCCGACCGATGGTCTCGATTGTTTCAGTGCATCACAACGAAAACTGTCCCTCGCATCTGTTTTTGCCCATCACCAGCGGCAACCGCGTCGGCACCTTCATCTCTGGCGGGAAACTGCCCAGCTTTGCCAAATCCTAAGAGGAGGAACCCCCGTCATGACCATCAACAGGCGTCAATTTCAAGTGGCTGCCATCGCGAGTGCCTCATTTTCAACCCCCGGTTTCGTCCAGGCCGACCCCGCCTTTCCGGACAAGCCCATTCGCATCATCGTCCCCTCCACCCCCGGCGGAGGTTTTGATGTGGTGGCGCGCATCCTCGGGCAGTATCTCGGCGAGGTCCTCAAACAGAACATCGTGATCGAAAACCGAACCGGTGCTGGAACACTGGTCGGCTCCCAATTTGCGGCAAAAGCCTCACCCGACGGTTATACCTTGCTCGCCGGCGGTCTGAGCAACATCATCTGGAACATGCATCTCTACGCCAGTCCTGGCTATGACGGATTGACCGACTTCATACCGGTGGGTCTGGCTTACACCGTACCGTACGTAGCGGTGGTGCGCAAAGACTTTCCCGCCAATACCTTCAAGGAATTTCTCGATCAGGCGCGAGCCCAACCCGGCAAGTTCAACATGGCACATCTGGGCAGCGGGACTGGCGCACACATTATGGGGATGTACCTGATGAAGCAGGCCGGGGTGCGCTTTACCGATGTTCCCTACAAAGGATCGCAGGCGGCCTACCCGGATCTGATATCGGGCCGAGCCGATGTCATGTTTGATACGTCCCCTTCAGCGCGTCCGCATCTTCAATCGGGCAACATGAAGGCGCTGGCCATCGTCAGCCCCAGGCGCAGCAGCCTCTATCCCCAGGTGCCGACCTCGGCTGAAGCCGGTGTCCCCGGCTGGGAAATTGAATCTTGGGTCGGCTTGTTCGCGCCGTCCAAGACCCCCGCGCCCGTATTGGAGAAGCTGCGGTCGGCTCTGCAGCAGGTACTGAACCATCGCGAGCTCAGACAAAAGTTCGAATCCACCGCTGGCGAGGTTTTTTCGCTCAGCCCGACGGAGACGGAAAACTTCATCCGAGCCGAAGGGCGCAAGTGGGCCGCCATCCTGCGGGATGCCGGGATCAAACCCCAATAGACTTCGGCCATCAACGGGCGTGTGCCCACCCGGCCTCGCGACTCTGGCGTACAACCATCGGGGGGGATGGGAGGGCACAGTAGGGGCATGCCCTGTTCAACCGAGCCCTTGCGAAGATCAGCCGCGGCTGTGCTCCTGTGTGCATTCGTGGCCGGTTGCCTCGACGGTAAATCCCCCCAACCTCCGCCGCGCGTCCCCAAACCCAGGATCGACCCTGCGGTCTCGGATAAATCGCCCCACCCGCGCGTCGCCCCAGCGACTGAGCGCACCGCCCAAGCGCAACCGCCTTGGCTGCCGGGCGCTTAAACTGCGAAACTTCCCCCCTGTAAGCCGCTCAGACCTCGACGGTCGAACGCGGCCTTTTGACTGCGACCGATCCATGGGACGACTACAAGACAAGGTGTGCATCATCACCGGCGCCGCTCAGGGCATCGGGCTGGCCACCGCTCTCAAGTTTGCGCAAGAAGGTGCCATCGTCATCGCCTGCGATGTCCGACGGGCCGGCGTCGACGCGGCCGTGCAAGCCTGCCGCGCTCACGAAGAGCGTGCCCAAGGTTTCTTGATGGATGTCACCGACCGGGAGCAGGTGGAAGCGGTGGTCAGGCAGGTGTCCGATCGTTTTGCCGGCATCGATGTTTTGGTGAACAACGCAGGCATCACGCAGGACGCGCGGCTGGTGAAAATGACCCAGGCCCAGTTCGACCGGGTGATTGATGTCAATCTGCGCGGCGTCTTCCATTGCGCCCAGGCGGTGGCCGAAGGCATGACACGGCGCGGCCGCGGCGTCATTCTCAATGCCAGCTCGGTGGTCGGCATCTACGGCAACTTTGGGCAGACCAACTATGCGGCCAGTAAATTCGGCGTGATCGGATTTACCAAGACCTGGAGTCGCGAACTCGGCCCTAAAGGCGTTCGTGTCAATGCGGTGGCCCCAGGCTTCATCGAGACACCCATCCTCAACAGCATGCCCGTCGATGTGATTGCGTCCATGCGCGAGCGGGTGCCGCTCAAGCGTCTGGGGCAGCCCGAAGAAATTGCCAATGTCTACGCCTTTCTGGCCAGCGACGAAGCGAGCTACGTTAACGGCGCGGTCATCGAAGTCTGCGGCGGCATGACCGTCTGAAGTACAGCCCTGTTCGTTTCCCAGGCCCCTCCACAGCCATGCACATCAAGCCACCGCAGGGGGCTGCCGAGTCGAACCCACGCCCGCAGCCCCGCTCCCTGAGCGATCTCTTCCTGTCTTTCACCTGGCTGGCAGTTCAGGGTTTCGGCGGCGTGCTGGCCGTGGCACAGCGCGAGTTGGTCGATAGAAAACGCTGGTTCACCCGGGAGGAATTCATCGAAGAGTGGGCGGTCGCCCAAATCGTGCCAGGCCCGAACATGATCAATCTGGCCATCATGCTCGGCGGCCGTTATTTCGGCTGGCGGGGAGCCGTCGCCGCGGTGGCGGGCATGCTGACGCTGCCCTTGCTGATGATTGTTTTGCTGGCTTTGCTGTATGGCTCGGTCAGCCAGGATCCGGCCGTCCAAGGCGCCCTGCGGGGCATGGGGGCCGTGGCGGCGGGCCTGATTGCAGCCAACGGGCTCAAGCTCATACCCGGCTTGAAGGCCAATGTGCTGGGGCGCGCGCTCTGCGCGCTGCTGGGCCTGGGCTGCCTGGTGGCCGTGGCCTGGCTGCGACTGCCCCTGGCGGCCGTGCTGCTCGGTCTGGGCGCCATCGGTATGGGCGTGGCCTACAGGAGGCTGCGGCCGTGATGCCGATCGACATGAGCACCGCCGAGTGGTTGCAGATGCTGCTGCACTTTGGCTCCTTATCACTGCTGGGGGTCGGCGGGGCCATCACCACCGTGCCCGACATGCACCGATATCTGGTGGATCAACAGAACTGGCTCAGCGATGCGCAGTTCAATGCCAGCGTGGCCCTGGCGCAGGCCGCGCCCGGACCCAATATTCTTTTTGTCGCTCTGATAGGCTGGCACATCGGGCTCAACGCTGGAGCCGGACCCTTGTGCCTGATGGGCGCTTTGCTGGCCCTGCTGGGCACCATGCTACCGAGCTCGCTGCTGGCTTACACGGCGGGCCAGTGGATCCACCGCTATCGGGAGCGCCGGGTGATCCGCGCCTTCAAGCAAGGCCTGGCGCCCACTGTGGTGGGCTTGCTGGTGGCCACCGGCATCGTGCTGGCTGCCACCAGTGCCGGGCCGGATCAGGCCGGGCTGGCGTGGATCATGGCCGGCATCGCCACCGTCCTGATGTGGCGCACGCGTCTGCATGTGCTGTGGCTGTTGGGCGCGGGCGCACTGGCGGGCGCCTTCTGGCTGCGTTGAGGGGATCAGCGCCGCTGGCGCAAGGCCTCGTAGAGGCAAACCCCGCTGGCCACCGATACATTCAGACTCTCGACTGCCCCCCGCATGGGAAGGCTGACCAGCTCGTCGCAACTTTTTCGCGTGAGCTGTCTCAGGCCCTGGCCTTCGGCCCCCAGAACCAGAGCCACGGGACGGCGCAGATCGGTGTCGTAGACCGACTGTGCGGCATCATCACTGGTCCCTACGCACCAGATGTCACGCTCGCGCAACTCCCCCAGAGTACGGGCCAGATTGGTCACCATGAAATAGGGCATGGTCTCAGCCGCGCCGCTGGCCACTTTGGCCACCGTGGCGTTCAGGCCCGCCGCATGATCCTTGGGAGCGATCACCGCATGGGCGCCCGCTCCATCGGCGACGCGCAAGCAGGCCCCCAGGTTGTGGGGGTCGGTAACGCCGTCGAGCACCAGCAGCAAAGGGGCTTGCCCGGCGGCCTCGACTTGCTCAAGTAAGGTGTCCAGGGACCGAACGGTCTGCACCGGTTTGACGCGGGCGACCACGCCCTGATGGCCATGACTGCCACACAGCTTGGCCAGCCGAAGCCCATCGGATTCGATCAGCCGCACCCCGGCTTCCTGGGATCGCAGCACAAACTGACGCATACGCGCATCGCGGCGCGCGGCGTCAAAGTAAACCTCCAGCACCGATTGCGGTGCCGTCTTAATGCGTACGCCAACGGAATGAAAGCCGAAGAGGGTCTTGGTCGATGCGTTCATTGAGCCCGATTATCCGCCTCGGGCCGACTCGGCTGCGCCCATAGGCGGGCGATACCTCAAGAGGCCACGACGCGACCGGCCTCAATCACCACCCGGCGGCCACAGCGCGCGGCCAGCTGTGCATCGTGCGTCACCAGAATCAAGGTGGTCCCCAACTCCTGGTTGAGCGTCATCATCAAGGACAAAATGGTCTCGCCGGTGGCAAAGTCCAGGCTGCCCGTCGGCTCGTCAGCGAGCAGGACCGAGGGCTGGACCACAAAGGCCCGAGCCAGCGCCACACGCTGCTGCTCACCACCGGAGAGCACGCGCGGGTAATGCCCGAGCCGCTGGCCCAGACCCACCCGTTTGAGCATATCCACCGCCTGCTCACGCGCTCCGCGAACGCCAGCGAGCTCCAGGGGCAGCATCACATTTTCCAGGGCGTTCATGTGAGCCATCAGCTGAAAGCTCTGGAACACAAAACCTATCTTTTGCGCACGCAGGGCGGCGCGGGCATCTTCGTCAAGCGCGAACAGATCCTGGCCCTCCAGGCGCACCGTACCCGCAGTGGGCTTATCGAGCCCGGCAATGATAGACAGCAAGGTGCTTTTACCCGAGCCCGAGGCACCGACAATGGCCGCAGTTTCCCTGGGCGCAAAGCGGATGCTGATATCGCGCAAAATCGTGAGAGGTCCGCTGGGATCACTGACCGTCTTGGAGACATGGTCAACAACAATGATCGCATCGGAGGGCCCGGGCCGGTCCGTCAGAGTGGGGGGGCGCTCGAGCGTGGTGGGGGACAGGGACATGAAAGAACTCATGAAAAAAGGCTGCCGATCAAATTGTCGTTCAGAACAGAGCACCAGCACCCCAGCTCACTGTAACAAGCCCGCGACAAGCCTGGGGCGCGATGGGGCATTGCACAGCCGCAGACAGATGCTCCGGCTCGTAGCGGGTTTGTTGCCGGCCGGAGCGGCCCTGGCCCAGGGCGCGCCCGCGAATTCCCGGGGAGCGGTTGTGCTGGTGGTGGGCGATTCGCTGAGTGCCGAATATGGCTTGCGTCGCGGCAGCGGCTGGGTGTTACTGCTTGAAAAACGCCTGCGCGAGCTCGGCCGCAAGGAAGTGGTTTTCAATGCCAGCGTCAGTGGCGATACCACCTCGGGCGGGCGTTCGCGCCTGCCGGCTCTTCTTGAGCAGCACCGGCCCCGCATCGTGGTCATCGAGCTCGGCGGTAACGATGCCCTGCGTGGTCTGCCTCTGTCGCAGACTGAGGACAACCTGCGCAATATGGCCCGGGCGGGCCGACAGATCGGCGCCCGGGTGATCTTGCTGGGCATGCAGATGCCGCCCAATTACGGAGCCCGCTACGCGGCCGACTTCGCGGCGCTCTACCCCAAGGTGGCCCGAGAAACCGGCAGCGCTCTGGTGCCCTTCTTCCTCAAGGACATTGCCGATCGCGCCGATCCGACAGAGCTCTTCCAAGCCGATCGCATCCACCCCAACGAGCGGGCCCAGTCGCTGATGCTCGACAATGTCTGGCCGGAGTTCAAAAAGCTGCTGAAGTGAGTCTGCACCGTATCACCGCCGAACAAGCCATGGCCCGACTGAGCGAGTTTTCGGCCATCATCGATGCGCGCTCGCCGGCCGAGTTTGCCCAAGATCATTTACCGGGGGCCGTGAACTGGCCCACGCTGGACGATGAGCAGCGACATCAGGTGGGCACCGAATACAAGCAAGTCAGTGCCTTCGAGGCCAAGAAGCGGGGCGCAGCCATCGCCGCGCGCAATATCGCGGCGCATATCGATCGCGAACTGATGGACAAACCCAAGGACTGGGCCCCGCTGATTTACTGTTGGCGAGGGGGCAAGAGGAGTGGCTCACTCAGTCTGGTGCTCGATCAGATCGGATTTCGGGTCAGCCTCATCGAGGGGGGGTACAAGGCCTTTCGCAGCGCCGTGATCGACGATCTCGCCCTACAGGTGGGGCGACTGCACTGGCGGGTGATCTGTGGCACCACCGGATCGGGCAAAACCCGCCTGCTGCATGCCCTGGCAGAGCAAGGCGCCCAAGTGCTTGATCTGGAGGGCCTGGCCCGGCACCGCAGCTCGGTGCTCGGCTTGCTACCCGGGCAAATACAGCCGACGCAGAAAGCCTACGACACCCTGCTATGGGATGCCCTGCGCCAGTTCTCCGCCGATCGGCCGGTCTATGTGGAGAGCGAGAGCAAGAAAGTAGGCAACCTGGCGGTTGCCGACAGCCTGATTACGGCGATGCGGAACAGTCCCTGTCTGCGCCTGGCGTTGGACGATGTGAGCCGGGTGCGCTTGTTGATCGAGGACTACCCTTTCTTCGTCAGCGACACCGGCTTCTTTTGCGAGCGGCTGGCCACCCTAGTCGAGGTGCGTGGGCGCGAGCGGGTGCAACACTGGCAGGAGTTGGCGCGCTCGGGACAGACGGAGGCAGTTGTTGAGGATCTGCTGACCCACCATTACGACCCAGCCTATATCGCATCAATCCGGCGTAACTTCAGGCACTACGAAACGGCACCGACTTGGCGCCCCCGGGATCACAGCCACCAAGCCATGCGCGAGTTGGCTGAACAGATTCTCAGTCAGCCTACCTGAGACGAGCCAGGGCCTGAGCCAAGTCCTCGCGCAGATCGTTCACCGACTCCAAGCCCACCGAAAATCGAACCAGCGCGCGCGGATGAGGCCCCCCCAGGCAACGCAGCTTGGTCACATCGTAGGGGGCACACAAGCTGATCGGCCCTGCCCAGCTGTAGCCCAGCTTGAACAGACGCAGCGCATCACAGAAGGCATCGACCTGATCAGACGAGAACTGCGGCTTGAAGACCACGCTGAACAGACAGGCCGCTGCCGTGCAGTCACGCTTCCAGGCCTCGTGCCCAGGCGATCCGGGCAGCGCCGGGTGCAGCACCCGTTCAACCTGCGGCTGAGACTGCATCCAGAGGGCCAATTGCCTAGCCGCCGCGTCGTGTGCAGCATAACGCAGACCGATGGAAGGCAGACCGCGCAGCACCAGCTCCACATCGTTGGCGCCCACGCCGAAACCGACCCGCGCGCGCGTGTCCATCAGGCGCTCATGCATCTGAGGGTCGCAGGTGAGCACCGCACCCATCAGCACATCGGCCCCGCCGGAGGGGTACTTGGTCAGGGCGTGAGCCGAAATGTCCACGCCCATCTCAAAGGCCTTGAAGGCGATGCCGGCACCCCAGGTGTTGTCCAGGGCCGCGACGATACCCAGCCTGTGGGGCGAGTCATACGACCTCAGCACCCCGATTAGCGCTGGCAGGTCAGGGAACTCGAGCGTGATCGAGCCGGCCGCCTCCAGCCAGACCAGGCGCGATCGCGGCGTGAGCCGGGCTGCCAGGTCCTGGGGATTCATGGGGTCGTAGTAGACGGTACGCACGCCCCAGGCCTGGAGCTGGGTTTGAGCAAAGGCTTTGTTTGGGCCGTAAGCGTTGTCTGGAATCAGCACCTCGTCACCGCTGGCCAGCACGGCCATGCCCACCAGGGAAATCGCCGCCAGCCCACTGGGTACAAGCACGCAGTGGCGCGCCCCCTCCAAAGTGGCGATGCGCTCCTCGAGCACCAAGGTGGTGGGCGTGCCGTGCAGACCGTAGGTGTAGGTGTCCCTGTGTTTCCATTGACGGCTTCGCAAGGCAGCCACATTCGGAAAGATCACGGTGGAGGCCTTGTGCACCGCCGGCGGTAACGCCTGAAAACCCTCGGGAGGCTGGTAGGGGTGATGAACCAGCTGGGTGCTGAGATCGGTCATGAGACGAGAGGGTGCAGATCAGTGTAGAGAGCTGGGCGCAGGCTCATACCCGCCACTTCTCCAGCAATTTGTCCGGCCCCAGGGAGTCGTAACTCTCGAAGGGCTGGTGTATCCACGGGTTGGACGGCAGGTAATCGACCGAATAATCGGGCTTGAAGGCCGACAGACCCTTGGTCCAGATGACTGCCGTACGCAATTCACTGATGGGTTTGTAATTGGTGCGCAGCTGCTGCACCACCGCCTGCAAGGTGTGGCCGGAATCGGCCAGGTCATCGACCAGCAGCACTTTGCCTGCGATCTCCCCTTTGGGGGTGGTGATGTAGCGCGCGATATCCAGATTGCCCTGTACGGTGCCGCTTTCGGCGCGGTAAGAGCTGGTGGACATGATGGCCAACGGCTTGTCAAAGATGCGGGAGAGGATGTCACCGGGGCGCATACCGCCGCGAGCCAGACACAAGATGGTGTCGAAATGCCAGCCCGACTGGTAGACCCGCAGGGCCAGCTTTTCGATCAGGTTATGGTATTCGTCGTAGCTCACATAAAGGTGTTTGCCGTCTTCGGTCAACATGGTGGGAGTCTCCTGTACGTCAGAGGGAAGGCATCGCCACAAAGGGATCGTGCAACACGATGGTGTGGTCGCGATCGGGGCTGGTCGAGATGATAGCGATAGGTACGCCGGTGATCGCTTCGATCCGCCGCAGATAGTCGCGCGCCTGAACCGGCAGATCTTGCAGGCGCGTGACGCCCACCGTGGTCTGCGACCAACCCGGCAGGCTCTCGTAGATCGGCTCGCAGCGGGCGATGTCGTCTGCCCCCATGGGCAAAATATCCAACAGCTCACCATCGAGGCGATAACCCACACAAAGCTTGAGTTCTTCCAGACCATCGAGCACGTCGAGTTTGGTGATGCACAGCCCCGACAGACCGTTGACCTGCGCCGATCGCTTGAGCAGGGCCGCATCGAACCAGCCGCAACGCCGGCTGCGTCCGGTGGTCACGCCTTTTTCTGCGCCAACGGTCGAGAGGTGGTATCCCACCGTGCCCGGTGTCTGCCAATCGAGCTCGGTCGGGAAGGGCCCTCCCCCCACTCGGGTGCAGTAGGCTTTGGTGATCCCCAGCACATAGTGCAACAGGCCCGGTCCCACGCCGGATCCGGCCGCTGCATTGCCAGCCACACAATTGCTCGAGGTCACGAAGGGATAGGTACCGTGGTCTACATCAAGCAGAGTGCCTTGCGCGCCTTCGAACAGCAGGTTCGCACCCGCACGATGGGCCTCGTTGAGCTCGCGGGAGACATCGGCCATCATGGGCTTTATCAGTTCAGCCTGCCGCATCGCCTCATCGTAAACCGGCTGAAATTCGATTGCCGGAGCCTTCAAGTAAGCGGTAAGTACAAAGTTGTGCAGCTCGAGCAGATCACGCAGCTTGGAGGCAAAACGATCCGGATACTTGAGGTCTTGAACCCGCAGCGCGCGCCGGGCGATTTTGTCTTCGTAGGCCGGGCCTATGCCGCGCCCGGTGGTACCAATCTTGTCGGTGCCCGCCTTCTCGCGGGCCGCCTCACGCGCCACATCCAGCGCGGCATGAAAAGGCAGGATCAAAGGACAGCTCTGGCTGATGCGCAGGCGCGAACGCACCTCCACCCCGGCCTTCTCCAGCCCCTCGATTTCTTCGAGCAGCTTGGTCACCGACAAGACCACGCCATTGCCGATATAGCACCGGACACCCGGGCGCATGATGCCGCTGGGTATGAGGTGCAGGGCCGTCTTGACCCCGTTGATCACCAGGGTGTGGCCGGCGTTATGACCTCCCTGGAAACGAACGACGCCCTGAGACTTCTCGGTGAGCCAGTCCACCAGCTTGCCTTTGCCTTCGTCACCCCATTGAGTGCCGACGACCACGACGTTGCGGCCCGCAGCGGGCGATTGCTGTTTTGTCATCTTGATGTCTTGCTTGGAGAAAAGGGCCGGGCTTTAACCGGCACGGTCCAGGGCTTGTACCACCCAGTGCTCAGCGACCCGGATCAATTCACGGTCGCAGTCGAATTCATGCACCTCATGCTCGTGGCCGGGCAACACACAGACCACCGTATGGCCCTCAGCACGCAACCGGGCGATGGCCAGGCGCAGCGAAGCATCCTGCCCCCAGGGCGCGCGGATGGCGGGCCTGAGCGGACGCGGTGCGAGCACGCTGACCAACTCCTTGAGGTCAAGACTGAAACCGGCAGCCGGTCGTTTGCGGCCGAAAACCGCGCCCACCTCATCGTAGCGGCCACCACGCGCCAATTCTTCGCCCTGGCCATAGATCGCAAATCGGATGCCGCTGTAGTAGGCGTAGCCGCGCAAGTCAGCCAGATCAAAACTGATCGACAAATCCGGGTATTGGGCCCGCAAATGGGTCGCCAGATGCCAGAGGTCGTCCAGAGCCTGCGCGATGCCGGGCACATCGCCCAGAGCTGTCCGCGCCTCGTTCAGCACCGAGACATCCCCATAAAGACCGAGCAAGGCCGACAAACCGACGGCGCATCGCTCCGACAGACCTGTTGACTGGCCAAGCAGCGCCTCGAGCTCAGCGGCATCCTTGGCTGCCAAAGCCGCATGGATACGGGCTCGCAACGCCGAACTGATCGTGGCGCCGTCGAGCAAGGCGTTGACGATGCGCACATCGGCCATATCGACTTGCAGGGGGCCGCACCCGGCCGCCTGCAAGCCCTCGATGGCCAGGCCCTGAACCTCCAGATCGGCCTCCAGTCCGGCGTGGCCATAAATTTCTGCGCCAAACTGCAGCGGTTCTCGGCTCGCGTGAGGTCGGTCGGCCCGGGTGTGCAGGACCGGGCCGCAGTAGCACAGGCGCGTGACCCCGGAACGATTGAGCAAATGGGCATCGATACGGGCCACCTGCGGGGTTGTGTCCGCGCGCACGCCCAAGGTGCGGCCGGAGAGTTGGTCGACCAGCTTGAAGGTCTGCAGGTTCAGGGCCTCGCCAGTGCCTGTGAGCAAGGATTCCAGGTGCTCCAGCAAGGGCGGCATGACCAGCTCGTAGCCGTAGCTGCGCGCGCTGTCGAGCAGCAGCCGCCTGAGCTCTTCGATGTGTCGCGCCTCCGAGGGCAGGACATCAGCAATTTGGTCCGGCAATTGCCAGGACGAAGACCGAGCGGACATCGCAATGCGGCTGAGCTGTTAAAGCCGGGATTCTACCGGCCGCCAGCCCGGCCTCGGCGCTTTGAAGGGGTCTGCTCAGGATAGCAGCCAGAGTGCCGACAAACCCAAGCCCACGCTAAGCAGCCCAAAAAAACGCAGCTGGCCGTCGCTGAGCTGCAGAAGCTGCTCGAAAGTGCGGCGCCAGCGACCGGGCACCAGCAGGGGCAGCAGGCCCTCGATCACCAGGACCAGGGCGAGCGCCTGCCAGATCGTACTGCTGTCCAAGGCGTGGGCCGGTCAGCGGCGTGGGGGATTGGGAGGGCTCTGCGCCGGTGCAGCCCCAGAGCCACGCATGGCGCGGAAAAACTCCGAGGAAGGGTCGACCACCATCAGATCGGATTTCTTGCTGAAGCTGGCCTTGTAGGCCTCCAAACTGCGGTAGAACTGGGCGAACTGCGGGTCACGACCGAAGGCATCGTTGTAGATACGCGCCGCCTCGGCATCGCCCTCGCCTTTGACCTTCTGCGCGTCGCGGTAAGCATTGGCTACGGTCACCTCACGCTGGCGGTCCGCGTCGGCACGAATCTTCTCGCCTTCGGCCCCTCCAGTGGAGCGCAGTTCGTTGGCCACGCGCTTGCGCTCGGCCTCCATGCGCCGGTACACCGATTCGGTGATGGCCTCCACATAGTCCACCCGGGTGATGCGTACATCGACAATCTCTACTCCCCAGGGTTTGGATCCCTTGACCGCCTGTTGCACCTCGGTCTTCACGTCGGCCATCAATTGCTCGCGCTTGAGGGAGAGCAGGTCCTTGACCGTACGCTTGTTGATTTCCTCCTGGAAGGCATTGCGCACCACACGGCTGAGCTGATTGGCGCCGGTGCGCTCGTCCAACCCGACATTGCGGATGTAGTCGCTCGGCTGCGAGATGCGCCAGCGCACATACCAGTCAATCACCACGCGCTGCTTCTCGGCCGTGAGCATCGGCTCAGGGTCGGTGCTGTCGAGCGTCAGCAGACGCTTGTCGATGTAAGAAACGTTTTGGAACGGCGGGGGCAGCTTGAAGTTCAAGCCGGGCTCAGTAATGACAGCCTTGATCTGGCCGAGTGCGTACACCACGCCAAATTGGCGCTGGTCCACCACGAAAAGCGTGGAACTGGCCAAGGCGAGCAAGACCAGGGCCGACGAAACAATCAATCCAATGCGGTTCATGATCGGTTCCCTTCAGCGTCCATCGCGCTCGCGGGTGCGGGCGGTATCGCGGCTGCGCGGGTCACCCCCCGAGGCTGCCGGCGCTGGGTTGGAGGAAGAAGGCAGGGAGGACATCGGCGCCCCAGGGCCCGGTTCAGGCGCTCCTGATCCCGTGGACTGCAGCAGCTTGTCCAGAGGCAGGTAGAGCAGATTGGAGCCTTGGCGCGACTCGATCATCACCTTGCTGACGTTGGTGAACACCTGCTGCATGGTGTCCACATACATGCGTTCGCGGGTTACCTGCGGCGCCTTCTGGTACTCGGTGAGCACCGAGCGGAAGCGCTGCGCATCACCCTGGGCCTGGGCCACGATCCGCGATTTGTAGGCCTGCGCTTCCTCCTGAAGCCGCGACGCGGTACCGACCGCTCGCGGCACCACATCGTTGGCGTAAGCTTGAGCCTCGTTTTTGGCGCGTTCACGCTCCTGGCCGGCCTTGAGCACATCATCAAAGGCGGCCTGAACCTGCTCGGGCGGTCGAACGCCACTTTGCTGCAAATTGATGCCGACCACCTCGATGCCCACCTTGTAACGGTCGAGGATGGTCTGCATCAGGTTTCGCACGCGGGGCGCTATCTGGTCCCGCTCCTCGGCCAGGGCCGAATCCATACGCATCTTGCCCACCACCTCCCGCACGGCCGTCTCGGCCGCCTGCACCACCGTGGCAGCCGGGTCCTTGCTTTCAAACAGGAAGGCGCGGGCGTCGCTGAGGCGGTACTGCACGGCAAACTTGATCTCAACGATGTTTTCATCTTCGGTCAGCATGGCCGAATCGCGCAGACCCGTGGCCTTGATGATGGTGTCCCGACCGACATCGACCGAACGGATCTGCGTCACCACCACCATCTCGTGGCGCTGTATCGGATAGGGCAAGCGCCAGTTGAAACCGGCGCCCACCGTGCTGTGGTAACGACCGAACTGGGTAATGACGGCCTGCTGACCTTCCTGCACAATGAAAAAGCCGGTACCCAGCCAGATGAGCAGGGCGACCCCTGCAATCAGGCCCGCGCCTATGCCAGCGTTCTTCATGTCAGGCGGTTGGAAGCCACCACGCCCTGGGCCGCCGGGCCGCCCGCCTCCGCCCTTGCGTCCGCCGAACAAGCCGCCGAGCTTGCGGTTGAAATCGCGCCAAAGCTCATCGAGATCCGGCGGCCCCTGGGTCGGGCCCTGGGGGCCGCCAGAGGGCCTCTGCGGCGCCCCGCTGGGCGGCGAGGCCGGCGGCGGCGGCACGGGGGTGGCCGGCCGGTCAGGCGCGCCCGACGGGTCTCCGGGGGGAGGATCCTCCCGCCCCCAGCGCGAATCGTTGAGATTGAACATGCCGCCCACGCGCTGATAGAGGCGCCGGGGCCAGGCCGCGAAGGTCTGCAGCACAGGATTGAACTTCATGATGGACGGGCAGGGATCTTTATTCTGTAACCGACATTGTGCCTAAACCGCGAAGGCCGCCCTGGGCCAGCTCGCATAACCCCGTCCCGACCCCGGCGATCGCATCGGGCGGGCCCGCGTGACGCAGCAGCAGGTCCCGCAACTCAGGCAAGCCCTCCCCGGTGCGCGCGCTGACAAAGACCCGTTCGGTCACCTCCTGGGAGGCCGACTTCAAGACCTCGTGCAGGCGCAGCGGTCTGCGTCCGGGCGGCAGGGCATCGAGTTTGTTGAACACCAGCACCTGGGGCAGGTGGTCGGCACCGATTTCGGCCAGTACTTTTTGCACCTGTTCGATCTGCTCCGGATGGTCCGGGTTGGCCACGTCGATCACGTGCAGCAGCAGATCGGCCTGGGCCGCCTCCTGCAAGGTGGCCTCAAACGCATCGATCAAACCGTGCGGCAGATCGCGAATGAAACCCACCGTATCAGACAACGTCATGAATCGGTCTGCGGCCGATCCGTCTGAACCGCCCGGCCCGAGGTAAAGCTGCCGGGTCGTGGTGTCAAGGGTGGCAAAGAGCTGGTCGGCGGCGTAGGCGCGGGCTTTGACCAGCGCGTTGAACAGGCTGCTTTTGCCGGCATTGGTATAACCGACCAGCGAGACGTTGAAGGTGTGCCGGCGTTGGCGCTGCCGGCGCTGAGTCTGGCGTTGGCGCTTGATTCGAACCAGCCGCTCGCGGGTGCGCTTGATCGCCTCGCCAATCATGCGCTTGTCCAGTTCGATCTGCTTTTCGCCCGGGCCGCCTCGCAGGCCTGCCCCCCCGGCCTGACGCTCCAGGTGTGACCAGCGCCGCACCAGCCGAGTCGACAGATACTGCAGCCGCGCCAGTTCAACCTGAAGCTTGCCTTCATGGCTGCGCGCCCGCTGCGCAAAAATTTCCAGGATCAGCAAGGTGCGATCGTTGACCGGCAACTCCAGGCTGCGCTCGAGATTGCGCTGCTGGGCTGGACTGAGCGCCTGATCGAACAAAATCTCGGCGGCCCCGGACTCAAGCGCCAATGCCTTGATTTCCTCCGCCTTGCCGCTGCCGACAAACAGCGCGGCATCAGGCGCGCGCCGCTTGCAGGTCAACCGGGCTACAGGCCGAAGGCCGGCCGTCTGCGCCAACAGGCCGAGCTCCTGCAGTTGCGCGTCGAAATGGGGAAGGCCCAGATCCACCCCAACCAAAAGGACCGGGGGCGGCAACCCAGGCGGGCGTTGCGAGGTCTTCAGGAGGAAGGGCCCTCTTCGGTGTTCGAGAAGTTAACCGCGCGTCCCGGCACGATGGTCGAAATAGCGTGCTTGTAAACCATCTGGGTGACGGTGTTGCGCAACAGCACCACATACTGGTCGAAGGACTCGATCTGCCCTTGCAGCTTGATGCCATTGACCAGGTAGATGGACACCGGCACATGCTCGCGCCGCAGCGTGTTGAGGAAAGGATCTTGCAGAAGCTGGCCTTTGTTGTTGCTCACGATATGCTCCGTGTTCAAGGAAAGTTGGGACCAACACATTACCACAGCCGGCACCGCCGGGGGTGTGAGTTCAGTCAGACGACCGGTCGGCGTAAGGGTTCTGTGCGGTTTTCATCTGGATACGCAAGGGGGTACCGACGAGATCGAATTCCTTGCGGAAGCGCCCCTCCAGGTAGCGCTTGTAGGAGGCACTGACCTGGTCAAGGGCATTGCCATGAATCACGATCACCGGAGGATTCATGCCGCCCTGATGGGCATAGCGCATTTTCGGTCGCGACAAGCCCGAGCGCTGCGGTTGCTGGAAGGCCACCGCTTCGATCAACAGGCGGGTCAGTACTGGGGTGGACATTTTCCGGAAGGCCGCCGCGTGCGCCTGCACGATGGAGGCCCACAGTGGGCCCAGGCCCTGCCGTTTGACCGCCGAAATGCGGTGCATCGAGGCAAATTTCATGAAGGGCAGCCGGGTCTCCATCGAACGCTCGAGCATCTGGCGCTGGTAAGCGTCGATAGCGTCCCACTTGTTAACGGCCAACACCACGGCGCGGCCGCTCTCGAGTATGAAGCCGGCGATATGGGCATCCTGATCGGTCACGCCCTGGGTGGCATCAAGCAGCAGCAAGACCACATGAGCCCCCTCGATGGCCTGCAAGGTCTTAACCACGGAAAACTTCTCGATCGCCTCAAAGACCCGCCCCTTGCGCCTGAGTCCAGCCGTATCGATGAGCTCAAAGCGACGTCCGTCGCGCTCGAAAGGCACCCGAATCGCATCACGGGTGGTGCCCGGCAGGTCGAAGGCCACCAAACGCTCCTCACCCAGCCAAGTGTTGATCAGCGTGGACTTGCCGACATTGGGTCGGCCGGCCACAGCCAGCCTGATCACCCCCTGCCCCTCGTCCTCCTGCGGGGCCTCCTCTTCAGGCTGCGGCCATTGCAGCCGGGCCAGGGCCGCCTCCACCATGCTGCGCACGCCCTGACCGTGCGAGGCCGAGACGGGTAGCACCTCGCCCAAACCGAGCTCAAAGAATTCAGCCAGTTGGGCTCCGGCTTTCATGCCCTCGGCCTTGTTGGCCACCAGCACCGCTGGCTTACCCAGCTTGCGCAGGTAAGCGGCGATGTCGTGGTCCTGGGCCGACAGACCCTCCCGCGCATCGACCACGAAAATCACCACGTCGGCCTCGGCCACCGCCTGCCGGGTCTGCCGCGCCATCTCCCGGTAGATGCCCGACTCGGCCGTCGGCTCAAAACCACCGGTGTCGATCACGATAAAAGCCTGTGCGCCCAGTCGGGCATTGCCGTAATGGCGATCGCGGGTCAGCCCCGCGTGGTCGGCCACGATCGCATCGCGGGAGCGGGTGAGGCGATTGAACAGGGTGGATTTGCCCACATTGGGCCGTCCCACCAGGGCGATGACCGGCTTCATCAGGGACTTTGGAGTTCGAGCAGACTCAGGCCCCAATCACAGGGGCAGGAAGGCGAACACCCCGCCCGATCGGGTGAGTACGATCAGCGTTTGCCCGACCAACACGGGGGTGGCGGCCACCGCCGAACCATCGGTGCTTATGCGCCCCAGCGGAAGGCCGTCTTCGCGCGAGAGCAGGTGCACAAAACCTTGCAGGTCTCCGACTGCTACCGATCGTCCGATCAGCAATGGGGCGGTCAACTCCCTAAACCGCAGTCGGTCATAGCTCCAGACCCGGTCGCCATTGCCCAGGCGCCAGGCCTGAACCTGACCATCGGACTCTGATCCGAAGAGCAGCCGCTCGTCAGCCGCCAACCCCACCTCACCGTCCGCCTGCCGGCTCCACTGCAGAATGCCGCGTTGCGCATCCACGCAAGCCACGGCGGCCTGGAAGGCGCGAGCACAGACCACCGAGCCCTGTCGAGCAGCCGGCCCCACCAGATCGACCAAGCGCTCAATCTCGTTGATACCGCGCGGCGATGCGACGGGAACATCCCAACGCACCGAGCCGTTAGCCGGATTCAGACCGGAGAGGCGGCCGCCCAAACCCACCAACAAGGTATCACCCACCGGCAGCATCACGCCCGACTGGCGCAGCACCAGCGGATCAGTGCCGGGACGCTGCTGCGTCCAAAGGCGCTGACCGCCCTGCCCGTCATAGGCTGTTACGGCCCGGTCGGCGGTCAGGAGAAACACGCGGGCGCCGGCCACCAGGGGGGCGGAAAAAGCCTGGGCGGCCAGGCGCTGCCGCCAGACCACACGGCCCTCTCGCAGGGCCACCAATTCATTGCTGCGCGTCACAACCGCCACCGTCTTGCCGTCACTGCCGACACCGGCTGACAGCGCAGCGCCCACCGAGACACGCCAGAGTTCGCGGCCGGTGGCCGCATCGAGTTCAACCACCGTGCCGTCACCGGCGCCGATGACCACCGAGCCGGCGTGGGCCTGCACCACGGCCGGGTAATCGATTTGCGCCAGCCGCTGCGTCCACACTTGCCGCACGCCGATGACCGGGTTGATGGCCTGCAAATCAGTGGGCTTGGGTCGGGGCGAGCCGGTCGAACAGGCCGCCAGCACCCCCGTCAGAGCCAGCACAAAAGCCCAGTGCTTCATTTTTTGGCCTCTGCATCGGGTTTGGAGACATCCAGACCCATCGCGTTGAGCTTGATCTCCACCAGCCGTCTGTATTCCACCGACTCTTCCAGACCTTCGAAGGCCTTGCGATACTCCTCCCGCGCCTGGGCCGACTTGCCCTGGGCCAGATAAATATCACCGCGCCGATCCTGCGCCAGCGCGGCGAAAGCGGTCGGAATGTCCTTGTCCAGATAGGCGAGCGCCTCGTCGTGGGCCTTTGCCTCCAGAGCCAGAGCGGCCAGGCGCAAACGGGCCACCGCGCGCAGACCGTCGTCACTGGCCTTCTCGACCACCCAGATCAGCGCGGATTTAGCGGCATCGCTTTTACCCTTGTCGTAGTAGGCGCGCGCCGCCAACATCGCCGCCTGGTGGGCAAAAGTGGCATTGGGGTAGCGCTCCTTTATGTCGGACAGGGCCCGATCGATGCGAGCCAGATCCCCGGCCTTCGCAGCCGCTTCGATCTGGTCGAACATCACGCCGGCTTGGGCCCCTTGATTGCGCTGCCAGTGCTGCCAACCATTGAACGCGGCAAAGGCACCCAGAATGACGATCAGCGCCCAGGTAATCGCATTGCCGTAGCGTTTCCAGAAATGCTTGATCTCGTCAAGCTGTTCCTGTTCTTGGAGGTCGAGTGGGCTGGCCATGGGTGCGTGGGGCGAGGACGCCGGTTCAAGGGACAACTGCGAGCCACTGGGCCGGCTGCGCAGGAGGAATCGGAGCGCATTGTAGGCTGGCCAAAGACCGGACAGGCCGCCGGGGCGTTTGGTCAGCGACCGCCGCGCAGACGGGCCGCCCAAAGCTGGGCCTGAGCCAGCGGCTCGATTTGCTGCGCCTGATCGGTCACCCCGCGCAGCGGCTTGATGGCCACACAGCCCTGGGCCAGTTCGTCGGCACCGAAAATCAGGGCAAAGCGCGCCCCGCTGGCATCGGCCCGCTTGAACTGCGACTTCATGCTGCCCATGCCCTCGGCCTGCCCGCCGGAGGGGGCGTGCATCTGCACGCTCACCCCGGCCTGACGCAGCGTCTGCAGGCATGCGAGCACGCGGGGGACCGACGCGGCGTCGGGAATCACCGCGAAAGCATCCGGAGCCGGCGCCTTGGCGTCGTCGCTGTTCTCCTTGAGCAACTCGAGCACGCGCTCGACGCCCAGCGCCCAGCCTACCGCCGGCGCGCTCTTGCCACCCATCTGACCGATCAGGCCGTCATAGCGCCCCCCCGCACACAGGGTGCCCTGCGCGCCCAGGCGATCGGTGACAAACTCAAACACACTGAGGTTGTAATAGTCCAGCCCGCGCACCAGACGCGGATTGAGCTTCCAGGCAATTGCGCCAGCATCGAGCATGGCCTGCAGGCCTTCAAAATGCGCCAGCGAGGAGGCCCCGAGAAAGTCGATCAGCCGCGGGGCCTGTTCAACCAAAGCCTGCATCGACGGGTTTTTGGTGTCGAGGATGCGCAGCGGGTTGCTGTGCAGGCGTCGGCGCGCCTCCTCATCGAGTTGATCCAGATGCCGCTCGAAATAGGCGATGAGCTGCTCTCGGTGGCGCGCCCGCTCCTGCGGCTGGCCCAGACAGTTGATCTCCAGCCTCCAATCGTTCAGACCGATCTCGCGCCACAGGGCCGCAGCCAGCAAAATCAGTTCGGCATCGACATCCGGCCCGGCAAAGCCGAGGGCTTCAGCGCCGATCTGATGGAATTGCCGATATCGCCCCCGCTGCGGTCGCTCGCGCCGGAACATCGGCCCCATGTAGTACAGACGCTTGCCGCCGTCGTAAAGGAGGTTGTGTTCGGTGATAGCGCGAACCACACTGGCTGTGTTTTCCGGGCGCAGGGTGAGCAAGTCGGCCTGACCGTGCTTGTCCGATCGGTCCTCGAAGGTGTACATCTCCTTCTCGACAATGTCTGTCACCTCCCCGATGCTGCGCACAAACAGTCGGGTGTGCTCGAGCACTGGGGTGCGTATATTGCGATAGGCGTAGCGGCTCATCAGGCTGCGAACTTTGTCCTCCAGCCATTCCCAGCGCGCCGACTCAGGCGGCAGGATGTCGTTCATGCCCTTGACGGCTGTCAGTTTCTCAACCATGGTGTGCTACGGGGCCGCAGACCCCGATTTCCTTCAGTAAGCGGAGGTCGCCGCGACAGATGAGCCAAAGCGATTCTGTATGTAGGTCTCGACGATGTCCTGGAATTCGCGCGCAATGCCCTCACCGCGCAGAGTCAGGCGCTTCTCGCCATCGATGAAGACCGGCGCGGCCGGTGCCTCGCCGGTCCCCGGCAGGCTGATGCCAATGTCTGCGTGCTTGCTCTCGCCCGGCCCGTTCACGATACAGCCCATCACCGCTACCTTCAGGTTCTCTACCCCGGGGTACTGCTTGCGCCAGACCGGCATCTGCAGGCGCAGGAAGTCGTCGATCTGCTTGGCCAGTTCCTGAAAGGTGGTGCTGGTGGTGCGGCCGCAACCGGGACAGGCGGTCACGCTGGGCACGAAGACGCGTAAGCCCAGTGCCTGCAAGATCTCTGAGGCAATCACCACCTCCTGCGTGCGCGATTGGCCCGGCTGCGGCGTCAGCGACACCCGGATGGTGTCACCCACGCCCTCCTGCAACAGGATGGACAGAGCCACGCTAGAGGCCACGGTGCCCTTGGTCCCCATGCCGGCCTCGGTCAGTCCCAAATGCAGCGCATGGTCGGTGCGGCGAGCCAGCTCCCGGTAGACGGTGATCAGATCTTGCACCCCCGAGACCTTGCAGGACAGCAGGATCTGCTCGCGGCGCATACCCAAGGCCTGGGCCCGCTCGGCCGATTGCAGGGCCGAGGTGATCAGGGCCTCATACATCACCTGCCGCGCATCCCAGGGCTGCGGCCGACGGCCGTTTTCGTCCATCATCTGACCCAGCAATTCCTGATCAAGGCTGCCCCAATTGACCCCGATGCGCACCGGCTTGTCCCAACGCATCGCCGCCTCGACCATCTGTGCGAACTGCTTGTCATGTTTGTCGCCCTTGCCCACGTTACCGGGGTTGATGCGGTACTTGGACAGGGCCTCGGCACAGGCGGGAAATTCGCTGAGCAACCGGTGTCCGTTGTAGTGGAAATCACCCACCAGGGGCACGTCGATCCCCATCCGGTCGAGCTGATCGCGCACATGCGGCACCGCGGCGGCGGCCTCGGGGGTATTGACGGTGATACGCACCACCTCTGACCCCGCCTGGGCCAGCTCCTTGCATTGGATGGCCGTGGCGATCGCATCGGCGGTATCGGTGTTGGTCATGGACTGCACCCGCACCGGCGCATCGCCACCCACAGTCACCACCCGCGAGCCCCAGACCACGCGCGCTTGCAGGGAACGACGCGCCTTCGGCCGCGAGGGCTCTATCGGCAAGCAGGGGTCCATCATTTCACCTCAAAGCGGGCCACATTGCCCTGTGTTGAAGCCGCCAAATCCAGGGGGCTGCCGCGCACCAGAACCGACACCCCCCCTGCATTGCCGATCGTTACCCACAAAGCCGTAGCGGCCGTCACCGGTACCTGCTCCCCCTCAGCCAGGGTGCGCCTGAGAACCGCCTGTCCTGCCCCGTCGACAACCTCAACCCAGCTGGGTTTTTCAGCCTTCAGCAGCAGCAGGGGGGGGGCCGCGTCCTTCGGGGACGCCGGGCCCGCCGGCGTTGGAGCAGAAAGCGCGGCAGCAGCCGGGGGCGCTGAAAGCGGAGCCGATGGAGGCGACTGGGGGGCAAGAGCGCCGGCCGGTGTCAGCGCGAGGGGCCGAACCGGCTCGGTGACGACCGAGCCGGTCGGAGATTTCGGCTCGGGGTTGGGCGACTCTAGCCCCTTATCAGGCCAGAAGAACAGCGCAATGGCCCCGAGCACCAAAGCGCCGGCCAGCCACAGCGCCGGTGCGGACAAAGGGGGCCAGGAGGAGCCCGTACCCGATCGGGACGGCGATCGGAAGGGCTCATTGAGCGAACCCTCGATCTTCAAATCCGGCTTGGCAGCATCGGGCAACAGGGCGAGGATGGGCTGGGCATCGAGCTTGAGGCTGCGGCAAACACTCAGAGCCAGAGCCCGAATAAAAACCGGGCCGGGCAACAGATCGTAACGGTCAGCCTCCAGTGCCTCGAGTCGCTGCACCGGCACCTTCAGCGAGACCGACAGGGCGCCGATATGCAGGCCCGAACGCTCGCGCGCCTGACGCAGTAAGGCACCGGCGCTCAGTGGGACGGGCGTGCTGGCAGGCTCGAGCGGGGTCTCACTCATCCCAAGCGCCTTGGTCAAAGGCCATCGCCTGCGGCGATTGGCTGAAGCGGGTTTGCAACTGCATTCCAAACTTGTCCAGTAGAACCGCATTATCCAGCCTGCGGGCCAGCCTGGCCGCCTGCCACAGAGTCTGGGCCTGGGAGGACCGCTCCAGTTCGGGTCGGGCCAGGCTCTCCAGCGCCCGGGCACGCTCGCCAGCGCGCTCCTGACAACGGGCCAGCGCCAGCCAGCTTCTGTCGGCATGGGCATAGTCGGGCTGGGCCAGGGCCCGTTGCAGCAGCAACTGGGCCTGATCCATGACCGGACCGGGCCGGGCCTGCTGACACAGCAACCAGCCCCGGTTGTGCAGCACATCGGGGTCGTTGGGCGCCAGTTGATGGGCGCGGTCGAAGCTGGCCAGGGCGCGGGCTTCGTCGCGCATCTGCAGGTAAACCAAACCGCGCAAAGACCAGGCTGTTGGGAGCTCCGGACTGAGCGCAAGGGCCTGCTTGACCTCGTCGAGGGCCACCAGAGGCTGCCCTCTTCGCAGGTAAACATCGGCCAGTTCCAGTCGCAACACGGCGCGTCGCTGGGTCGGGGACTGATCTGATTCGGAGGGCCAATCGCTGGTCTGAAGCGGCGGCCCCGAGCAAGCCGCGCCGAGAACGCATGCCAACAGCAGTCCAGCCACCAGCAACCAGCGAGAACGCGCCTCAGGCCTGCACAGGACGGCCGTCATGAAGGTCCCGCTTCATCGCCCCACGCGCAACGCTGATGCGCTGCTGCACATCGGTGCGGTCCTTGACATCTCCAGCCAACTGACCGCAAGCCGCATCGATATCATCCCCGCGGGTCTTCCTGATGGTGGTCACAAGACCGGCCCCCAGCAGCAGCGCGGCAAAAGCCCGAACGCGCTCGGGCGCCGAACGTTTGAGCCCCGAGGCCGGAAAGGGGTTGAAGGGAATCAAGTTGAACTTGGCCGTCAGCCCCGCGCTGTGCCGGCGCATCAACTGCACCAGGGCCTGTGCGTGCTCGGGTTGGTCGTTGACCCCGTCGAGCATGCAGTATTCGAAGGTGATGAAGTCGCGCGGCGCATGGCGCTGGTAATCGGCGCAGGCGCCGAGCAACTCGGCGATCGGGTATTTGCGGTTGAGCGGAACCAGATGATCCCGCAGCGCATCGTCCGGAGCGTGCAGGGAGACGGCCAGTGCCACCGGCAGATCCTCGGCCAGCCGCGCCATCATCGGCACAACGCCTGAGGTAGAGACAGTCACCCGCCGGCGCGAAAGCCCATAGGCGTGGTCGTCGAGCATGATGCGCAGGGCCGGCAGTAGCTCTGCATAGTTCTGTAAAGGCTCGCCCATCCCCATCATGACGACATTGGTGATGACCCGCTCCTGCCGCCCCAACTCCCGGCGCAAGGTGTGCTCGGCATACCAGAGCTGGGCCACGATCTCGGCAGTACTGAGGTTGCGGCTAAAGCCCTGATGCCCGGTGGAGCAAAAGCGGCAAGCGACTGCGCAGCCGGCCTGGGAAGAGACACACAAGGTGCCGCGGTCGGTCTCGGGGATATACACCGACTCGATGAGGTTGCCGTCGCCGACGTCGAACAGCCACTTGACCGTGCCATCGGCCGAACGCTCGGTGGAGACCACGGGCAGGGCTTGCACCTGGGCCACCCCTGCCAGCTTGTCCCTCAGCGACCGTGCGAGATCGCTCATCTGAGAAAAATCGCGGACGCCCCGCTGATGAATCCAGCGGTAGAGCTGAGTCGCCCGAAAACGCTTTTCTCCCAGTTTTTCACAAAACTGGACCAAGGTTTCCAGGTCTGAGCCGAGCAGATTGATAAGCATCGTGGAAGTTCGGGTGAACTCAAAGGGTAGCGCCAAACCGGAGAAATGCAAGGGGCCCCGATGCGCCGAAGGTCCGGCCCACGAAACAACGGGGCCCTCGGGCCCCGTCTTGAATACAACCGGAAGGACGCAGGACCTTCAGCGCGAGTAAATTTGCATGCCCGGGAAGAAAAACGCCACTTCCTGAGCCGCCGTTTGCGGGGCATCCGATCCATGAACCGCATTGGCATCGATGCTGTCGGCGAAATCGGCGCGGATGGTACCCGCAGCGGCCTTCTTGGGATCGGTGGCGCCCATCAGATCACGATTTTTGAGAATGGCGTTCTCGCCCTCAAGGACCTGAATCATGACCGGGCCGGAGATCATGAAGCCGACCAAATCCTTGAAGAAGGGACGCTCCTTGTGAACTGCATAAAAAGCCTCAGCCTCGGCCTTCGACAGATGCGCCATGCGTGCGGCCACGACTTTCAAACCTGCGGCTTCGAAGCGGGCGTAGATCTGGCCGATGACATTTTTGGCCACGGCATCGGGCTTGATGATAGAGAGGGTGCGCTCGGTCGACATGAAATTTCCTTGAACTGGAGAAAAACAGAAAGCTCGCCGAAGGGGGCGGCAAAACCTCTTATTTTAAGACCTAATTGAAGGAGCGCCGGGTCAACAGCTCCAGGTGCTCCGGGTCCATCGACCCGGGGTCGCGGACCGTGAAGGCCCTCCCCGCCGACGCGCTTTGAAGCTCAGCCGCGGCCCGACTTGCGTCCGCCTCGATTGACGCCACGCGGCTTGCCCTGGCCCTCGCGCTGCCGGGTGAAGGTATCGGCGCCGATGTAGCCGAACGACGTTTTCATCGGATCGGGCTGACCCGAACCACCACCGGCCCCTGACCCCCCTCCACCGCGGCCCGATCGCTTCTTGCCCGAGCCGGCAGGCTTGAGGTTAAAGCCAGGCTGCGGGCTGCCTGGACGCGGCCCTTTGCCTCGTGCACGCTTGCGCCGTCCTTCCCCCGTCCCGCCGTCGATGCGGGCCGGACCATGGCGTCCCGGCGGCGGCTGAAACTCGTAGGGTCCCACTTCCTCCTGATCGTCCTGGCTGGCGGCCCCCTGCGGCGTTGCATCCGAGGTGACGGGCATCGCGTTGTCCTCGAATCCATCCACCGGGGGCGCTGGGCTGCGCTCGGTCCCGGCCGCCCTTGGCGGTCGCCCCCGTCCTTGACCCTTTTCGCGGCCCTCGGACTGCCTGAGGATGCGGGTCAGTTGTGCGATGTCGCGGTCGTCAAGTTCGACAAAAACGCCCCGGCGCAAACCGCGGGGCAGCATGAACGCGCCGTATCGGATACGGATCAGACGACTGACTGCGTGCCCGACGGCCTCGAAGAGTCGGCGCACCTCACGATTGCGGCCCTCGGCGATCGTGACCCGATACCAGCAATTGACGCCCTCGGCATTACCGGCCTCCTCAATGGTGCCAAAACGCGCCGGACCGTCTTCGAGCGCAACGCCCTCGAGCAACCGGGCTTTTTCCTCCGCTGACAAAGCCCCCAGCACCCTGACCGCGTACTCACGCTCAAGACCAAAGCGCGGGTGCATCAGCTTGTTGGCCAGTTCACCCGAATTGGTAAACAGGAGCAGGCCCTCGGTGTTGAGGTCCAAACGTCCCACCGACTGCCACTTGCCCTGGGGCAAGCGGGGCAGCTTTCGGAAAACCGTCGGGCGGTTTTGCGGGTCGTCATGCGTGACCACTTCGCCCACCGGCTTGTGATAGGCGATCACCCGGGGCGGCGGGGGGGCAATGCGCACTCGCAGCGGCTTGCCGTTGACCTTGATAGCGTCCCCAAACTGAATGCGCTGACCGATATGCGCCGGCTCGTTGTTGACCGAAATGCGCCCCTCCAGGATGAGTTGCTCCATCTCCAGGCGCGAACCGAGTCCGGCCTGGGCCAAGACCTTGTGCAACTTAGGGCTCTCCGGTTGCGGGGGCAAAACGCGCCGCGGCACTTCCAGGGCGGGGTCCTGTTCGTCAGCATCGAGTTGCCCGGCCACCACATCCTCGAAGCGATACGCCGCTCGCTCCTCCCCCCTCTCCCGGCTGCCGGCCTGGGCCGGGCCAGCCCGGCCGCTTTCCGAGGCCTGACCGTCCGGGCGGCCACGGGATCTGCCGCGACGATCACGCCGTCGCCGCGAGCGCGGCCCACGCTCGCCCGGGGCAGCCATTTGCCCGTCGGGCTGCTCAGACGGTGGCTCCTTCGCGTTTGTAGGGGCCGCCTCGTGCGCGGCTTCTGGAGGAGCGGGAGAAGGCGCAGACTGGTCTGGGTCGGGCATGGGTTTCAGGAGCCGGGAGGCTGGTCGGTAAGGGCCATCGACGGCGGCCCGGACGATGGGTCGATTTCTTGCGCATCCGCAGACGATTCATGCGCGGACTCTGGGGCTTGCGTCTCAGGCCACGCCGCGCTTTCACCCAGGCCGAATTCAATCTGCTCAATGACCCCCTGCCCCGCGCCCTCGCCTTCGAGGGTGGGCAACTGATCCAGGGATTGCAGGCCCAGATCGTCAAGGAACTGTCGGGTGGTGCCGTACAGCGCTGGCCGGCCCACCGTCTCACGGTGGCCAATCACCTCGATCCAGCCGCGGTCTTCCAGCTGCTTGAGCAACAAAGAATTGATGGTTACGCCGCGAATATCTTCCATATCGCCCCGGGTGACCGGCTGGCGGTAGGCAATGATGGCCAAGGTCTCTAGCGTGGCCCGCGAGTATTTGGGCGGCTTTTCCGGATGCAAACGGTCCAGGTAGCCGCGCATCTCGGGACGACTCTGAAAACGCCAACCCGAGGCAACCTGCACCAGTTCGACGCCGCGACCGGCCCATTCGTCCTGCAATTGCCGCAGCAGTTGCTTGATGGTGTCGGCCCCGACCGCCCCGTCGAAAAGCAACTCCAGGTCTCGCACGGCAAGGGCCTGAGTCGCACAAATGAGAGCCGTCTCGAGGACGCGCTTGGCATCCAGGGTGTTCATGTGGTCCAAGTTCGAAAACGGAGGCTGGGAAACCCGCAACTCGGCTCCAAATCGGAACGGCGCGAGGGCAGGTGGATCGCAGGCCGCCCGGTCAGAAATAACGGAACTGTTGTGCAGCCGTCCGGGCAGAAAAGCTAGGCCTTATTGTAGCTCACAGCCCTCGCGCGACCGCAAGGGCGTCCGGGAGGTTCAAATCCAGCACCCGGGCGGCATGGTCCATGTCCTGGGGCCAGTCTCGCCGCCATTGCAAAATCTTGTCAGTAGCCGGATGCGCGAGGGACAGGCGCCAAGCGTGCAGGCCCTGTCGCTGCAGACCAGCCGAGGCGCGTCCGCCGTAGAGCGTATCGCCAATCAGGCTGTGCCCCACATGCCGCAAATGCACCCTGATCTGGTGGGTACGCCCCGTGTGCAAACGGCAATGCACCAGACTGGCTGCATCCCGGCTGAGCAGCAATCGCACATCGGTGCGCGCCGGCTTGCCGGTCTGGCGTGAGAGATCGACCACGGCCATGCGGGTACGTTGACGCGGGTCGCGACCGATGGCCTGATCGATGCTGAGCTCAGCCGGCCCCCGCCACGCCTTGTGCACCAGCGCCAGGTATTCGCGCTGCACCTCGCGTCGGGCGATCGCGCCGACCAGGGCCTCCATGGCAAAACGCGTCTTGGCCACCACCATCAAGCCGCTGGTGTCCTTATCCAGCCGATGCACGATACCCGCGCGGGGCAATGCCCGCGCGCCGGGATGGTGAGCCAGCAGTCCATTGAGCAGAGTGCCGCTCCAGTGGCCCGGGGCCGGGTGCACCACCTGGCCGACGGCTTTGTCGATGACCAGCACCTGGTCGTCCTCGTAAACCACCGCCAGGTCCATGGCCTGCGGCTCGAAGGCGCGGGCCTGCGGTGCCAGATCGGCTCGCAGGTCAATGCGGTCTCCGAGCTTGACCTTGGAGGAGGCGCGCATCGGGGCGCGCTGATTGACCTGCACCGCACCGGCCTCGATCAGCTGCTGGATCAGGCTGCGCGAGAGATCGGGCAGCAAGTCGGCCAGCGCTTTGTCCAAACGCTGTCCGTGGCCATCCCGACCGACGCTGACCTGCCGCAGAGCATCGGGCTGCACGAGCTCGTGCAGGTCGTCCTCCCAATCCAGAGCTTCGTCGGGTTCTATAATTTCACGGACGTGTTTGCCACCGCTCGTCACGGGCTTAACTCAGAGGTTGTCGGCATGATGCTTGCAGGATTATCGACCGCGCGCGTCGGAGCGGTCGCCTTGGTGTGCGCGGCCTTGCTGACGGGCTGCGCCAGCGACCCCAAGGATCCCACCGCTGGCTGGAGTCCCAACAAGATCTACAGCGAAGCGCGTGACGAAGCGTCCAGCGGCGCCTTTGAGAAAGCGGTGGCGCTGTTCGAAAAGCTTGAAGGCCGCGCGGCAGGGACTCCCCTGGCGCAGCAGGCACAGCTCGAAAAAGCGCACGCCCATTACCGGGCGGGCGAGCCCGCCCAGGCCGTGGCCGTCCTCGACCGCTTCATGCGGCTGCACCCGGCCAGCCCGGCTATTGACTATGCCCTCTACCTCAAGGGCCTGGTCCATTTCAACGACAACCTGGGTCTGTTCGGCCGCCTGGCGCGCAGGGATCTGTCCGAGAGCGACCAGAAGGCTGCCAAAGAATCCTTCGAATCCTTCAAGGAACTCGTCACCCGCTTCCCCGACTCCAAATACGCGGCCGATGCGCAGCTGAGGATGAACTACATCGTTAACTCGATTGCCCAGTCCGAGGTCAACGTCGCGCGCTACTACCACTCGCGCGGCGCTCACATCGCCGCCATCAACCGGGCCCAGACAGCAATCAACGAGTTTCGCGAGGTTCCGGCCCACGAGGAGGCTCTCTTCATCCTCTACCGATCTTACGACGCGCTGGGCATGACACAGTTGCGCGACGACACCTTGCGGGTGATGCAGCGCACCTTCCCCAAAAGCGCTTATCTCGGCCAGGCTACGCCCGGGGCTAGCAAGCGCCCGTGGTATCGCTTCTGGTAAGTCCGTCGAGCCAGGTCAGCCACTCCTCCTGGGTCTTGAGCCGGGTCATCGGCGGCAGGGCCTTCAACAGCCGAGAGCCGTAACTCTTGCTCTGCAGACGGGTGTCACAAACCACCAAGGCCCCCTGGTCGGACTCACTGCGGATCAAACGGCCGGCACCCTGCTTAAGGGCCACGGCTGCCTCAGGCAAAAAGTAGTCCTTGAAAGGGCTGCGCCCCTGGGCCTGTAAAGCCTGCGAGCGAGCTTGCACCAGGGGATCCTGCGGCGGCGGAAAGGGAAGCTTGTCGATGACCACCAGTTGCAGGGCATCGCCGGGTACGTCGATACCCTCCCAGAAAGACGCTGATCCGACCAGCAGACAGCCGCGTCCGTCCTGACCACCTCGTCGAAACCGCTCAATGAGTTCTCGGCGGGTCCATTGCCCCTGAACCAGAACGTCCAGGGCTGCGTCGGCGAAACGCTCTTGCAGACTCTCTCCGATCTGACGCAAAGCCCTGAGCGAGGTGGTCAGCACCAGAGTGCGGCCGCCCAGGCGCAGGGCCCCATCCCCGGCCAGCCGGGCCACCTCGCCCGCATGACCGGGGTCCTCGGGCAAAGGCAGATCCGGCGGGATGTAGAGCGCGGCCTGACGCGGAAAATCAAAAGGGCTGCCGACCCGGAGCACCGAGGCCGCCTCCAGCCCGCAGGCACCGGTAAACCACGACAGGGCCTCGTCGTCCCCCAGGGTCGCCGAGGTAAAGATCCAGGTGCGATGGGCCTGATCGGCGCCAAACCAGTGATCCCGCATGCTCTGCGCAATATCGAGCGGTGACTCGACCAGCCGAGCCTGCTGGCCGACCTCGACCCACCGCACCCGGTCCTTGCACCCCTGAGCGGCGAACAGCTCGAGGCGGTCCCGAAAGGTCCGCGCCCGCGCCAGGAGGCGCAAGAAATCCGGCGCCAGCTCGCTGACAGTATCCAAGGACCCGGTGACTGCTTCCAAGGCCTGCCTCAATCGAGCCAGCGCGGCCTGCCAGGGCTCTGGCGCTAGGCCCTCGGGCACCGGTCCCGACCAGGCCAGCCGCGCGCCGGCAGACCGCTTGCCCAGGACCAGTCGCAACTCGCGCGTCGCATATTCGAGCTCGGCCGCCACCGTCTGCCAATCGACCAGCCCTCGCGCCAATTGCAAGCCGGCGGCCAGCAGATCCCGAACGAAATCGAGCAAGGCGCCGGTCGCCAATTCTGTGCCCAGGAACTGGGTTCCGGTTTCGTTGAGCTGATGCGCCTCGTCAAAAATCACTGTTCGCACCGAGGGCAACAACTCGGCCATCCCCGATTCGCGGATAGCCATGTCGGCAAAGAACAAGTGGTGATTGATGACCACCACATCCGCATCCAAGGCCTCGCGCCGGGCGTGATGCACATGACAGTCCTTGAAGCTTGGGCAGGCCGATCCCAGGCAGTTTTCGCGCGTCGAGGTAACCAGCGGCAGCAGAGGCGAGCGCTCGTCGAGGTCCTCAACCTCGGCCAAATCTCCACTGGATGTGGCCTGCGCCCAGCGTTCAAGACGAGGCAGCAGGCGCGCGGCCTTGGGACCCAGGCCCGGATTGCCCTGCAACGCCTGCTGCATGCGGTGGATGCACAGATAGCTCGACCGGCCCTTGAGCAAGGCCGTACTGACCGGCAAGCGCAGGGCCTCGATCAGTCTCGGCAGATCCCGCCCGTGCAGCTGATCCTGCAAAGTCTTGGTCGCGGTTGAAAGCAGCACCCTCTCGCCGCTGATCAGAGCGGGCACCAGATAGGAAAAGGTCTTGCCCACCCCCGTGCTGGCCTCGACCACCAGCGCCCCGCCCCGCTCCAGGGTCTGACTCACCGCCAGCGCCATCTCCAGCTGACCCGGACGAAGCTGAAAACGCTGTACCGCCTGCGCGAGCGCGCCGCCAGGACCCAGGGCAGCCCGTACGGCCTGCTCGATGGGCAGCATCAGGGTCGCCGCTCTTGGGACTGCGCGTTGGCTGGGGGGCTGCCAGAAGACTGCGTATCCGCAGTGGCCGCATCGCCCCTGCGGCTGCGCTCTGAGCGTTCGCGGGCTGAAGCCAGCCGGCTCTCATGACGACGGTCGGCAGCTTCCTGGCGTCGAAGTTGCTGCTCGAGCTTGTCCCTGGCCTGCGTATCGCGCTCCTGCTGAGCTTGCAAGACCCGCTGACCAATGTCCTGGTCACTCAGGCCGGGGCTCGTATTGGCCTGCCGCTCGGCCAGGGCTTCCTGCTTGCCCCGCACGCGCTCCACAGCGGCCCGATCACGCTGGTCGCGTATTGCCCGCTCGACCAGGCGCTGCTGCCGATCGAGCTCCTCCTCCTCGCGACGGGCCCGCTCGCGCGCATCAGCCAGACAGCTGTTGACCCAGAACTTCCTGCGGCATGCCCGCTCCTGCTGATCCAGCCGGGCTTGCAGTTCGGCCCGTACCCGCCCGATGCGATCGAGGGCACCGGAAAAATCCGGGGCAGATTCACCAGCCGATACCGGAGCGCCCGTCTGCGCCCCGACAGATGCCAGAGCCAAGGACAGCCAGGCGGCTGTCATCGAATATCGCAGGCAAAACTTCATGTCAGTTCGGTATCTACAGTGCGCCGTTCGAGAGCCATGAATTGGGCCGATTGCATTTCATGCAGGCGAGATGCGGTGCGCGGAAATTCGTGCGCCAAAGGTCCTTCAGTGTAAAGCTGCTCGGGCTCGCAAGCGGCCGACAGTATGAGCTTGACCCTCCGGTCGTAGAGCACATCGACCAGCCAGGTAAAGCGCCGCGCTTCGGAGGCCATGGCCAGAGGCATCTGGGGTACATCGGAGACAAGCACCGTGTGGAATTGGGTGGCGATCTCCAGATAGTCGTTGTGAGACCGGGGGCCGCCACAGAGCTGCCGGAAGTCAAACCACACCAGGCCGCCCGCGCGACGCCTGGCCCGTATCGGCCGGGCCTCAATAATCAGCACCGGGTCTTCGTCCTGGCACTCGGCCAGACGGTCGAAGGCTTGCGACATCTGGACCTCGGCCTGTGGGCCCAGAGGGCTGTGATAGAGCTTGAGTTGCTCCAGCGTGCGCCTGCGGTAGTCCACCCCTTGGTCAACCTGTAGCACCTCCAGGTTCTTGTTGAGCATCTCGATGGCCGGTAGCAGCCGCTCTCGGTGCAAGCCGCCCGGGTACAGCCCATCAGGAGGAAAGTTGGAGGTGGTGACAAAACCCACGCCGTTGTCGAACAGGGCCACCAAAAGGCGATGCAGGATCATCGCGTCAGTGATATCAGCCACGTGGAACTCGTCAAAACAGATCAGCTTGTAGCGCTGCGCCACCCGCTTGCCCAGTTCGTCGAGCGGATTAACCGTCCCCTGCAGCTCGCGCAGCTGCCGGTGCACCTCACGCATGAACTCGTGGAAATGCAGGCGCGTCTTGCGTCGTATCGGTACCGCATTGAAAAAACAATCCATTAAAAAACTCTTGCCGCGTCCCACACCGCCATACATATAGACGCCGCGGGGAATCTCGGGCCGGCTGAGCAGCTTCTTCAAAGCGTTGGATCGCTTGGCCTTGTAGGCACCCCATTCCTCGGCGCAGCGATCCAGAGCGGACACCGCACGCAGCTGTGCGGGATCGCTCAGATAGCCCCTGGACTGAAGTTCGGCCTGATAGGCCTGGAGAACGGACATGGTGGCTCGGGTCTGAGAGGTCCAGCCCGCTAAAGACTCAGGCTTACCACTGTAACCGCAAAGGCCGCAGCCAAGCTCAAAAGTTGAGCGTACGCTTGTCCACCGCCAGAGCGGCTTCCTTGGTCGCTTCCGACAGCGATGGGTGCGCATGGCAGATGCGTGCGATGTCTTCGCTGGAGGCACGGAACTCCATGGCCACCACCGCCTCGGCGATCAGCTCGCTGGCCATAGGGCCCACGATGTGCACGCCCAGGATCTCGTCGCTCTGGGCATCAGCCAGGAACTTGACCATGCCGGTTGTATCGCCCAGGGCGCGCGCGCGTCCATTGGCCAGGAAAGGGAAGGTGCCGGCCTTGTAAGCCACGCCATCGGCCTTGAGTTGCTGCTCGGTGCGGCCCACCCAGGCGATCTCGGGGCTGGTGTAGATGACCCAGGGAACGGTGTTGAAGTTCACATGGCCGTGCTGGCCGGCGATGCGTTCGGCCACCGCCACGCCTTCTTCCTCGGCCTTGTGCGCCAGCATGGGGCCGCGCACCACGTCACCGACGGCCCAGATGCCGGGCACATTGGTCTTGCAGTCGGCATCTACCACGATGTCGCCGCGCTCGCCCAGTTGCAGGCCCACGGCCTCGGCATTGAGGCCGATGGTGTTGGGCACGCGGCCGATGGAGACGATGAGCTTGTCGGCCTCCAGGGTGTGCGCTTCGCCCTTGGCGTTGGTGTAGGCAATGGCCACGCCCTTCTTAGATGTCTTGACCTCGCCCACCTTCACGCCGAGCTCGATCTTCAGGCCCTGCTTGTCGAAGGCCTTCTTGGCCTCCTTGGCGATCTGCTCGTCCACCGCACCCAGGAAGGTGGGCAGGCCCTCGAGGAGGGTGACCTCGGCGCCCAGACGGCGCCAGACCGAGCCCATCTCCAGCCCGATGACGCCCGAGCCGATCAGCGCCAGCTTCTTGGGAACCGCACCGATGCGCAGCGCGCCGTCGTTGGAGAGCACGGTCTCCTCATCAAAAGGCACACCGGGCAGCGCACGGGCATTCGAACCGGTGGCGATGATGACCTGCTTGCCCACCAGGGTCTCCTCGGTCTTGCCCGTCACCTTGATCTCGTAGGTTCCCTCAACGGCTCTCACAAAGGAGCCACGGCCATGAAAGAAGCTGACCTTGTTCTTCTTGAAGAGATACAGGATGCCGTCATTGTTTTGCTTGACGACGGTGTCCTTGCGACCCAGCATCCGGGCCACGTCGATCTTCACGTCCTTGACGCTGATGCCGTGGTCGGCAAAGTGGTGGTTGGCATGCTCGAAGTGCTCAGAAGACTGCAGCAAGGCCTTGGACGGAATGCAGCCCACGTTGGTGCAGGTGCCGCCCGGTGCGGGGCCGCCAGCGGCGTTTTTCCACTCGTCGATGCAGGCCACGTTCATGCCCAACTGGGCCGCGCGGATGGCTGCGATATAGCCCCCGGGGCCGCCGCCGATCACGATGACGTCAAATTGTTTGCTCATGATTTTTTGGGGTCAGTTGGGGCCAGATAAAAACCGCTGCGCGGTTCCCGGTCTGTCCCTCAGTTGGGTTCGGTGGGGTGCAGAGCAACATCGCTGCGCGATGCTGGATCTGTCCCCCAAGGCTTTTAGATATCAAACAACAGCCGCGCGGGGTCTTCCAACGCTTCCTTCATGGCCACCAAGCCCAACACAGCCTCGCGACCGTCGATGATGCGGTGGTCATAACTCATGGCCAGGTAGTTCATCGGACGGATCACGATCTGGCCGTTTTCCACCACCGGTCTGTCCTTGGTGGCGTGCACGCCCAGGATGGCCGACTGCGGCGGATTGATGATGGGCGTCGACAGCATGGACCCAAAGGTACCGCCGTTGGAAATGGAGAAGGTGCCACCCGTCATTTCCTCAATACCCAGCTTGCCATCACGCGCCTTGGCACCGTATTCGGCGATCTTCTTTTCAATCTCGGCAAAGCTCATCTGGTCGGCATTGCGCAAGATGGGCACCACCAGACCGCGGGGCGAGCCCACGGCGATCCCGATGTCAAAGTAACCGTGATAGACGATGTCGTTACCGTCCACAGAAGCATTGAGCACCGGAAACTTCTTGAGCGCATGCACCGCGGCCTTGACGAAAAAGCTCATGAAGCCGATCTTCACGCCGTGCTCTTTCTCAAATTTCTCCTGGAAGCGCTTGCGCATTTCCATCACCGGCGCCATGTTGACCTCGTTGAAGGTGGTCAAAATCGCATTGGTGGCTTGCGATTGCAACAGGCGCTCGGCGATACGCGCGCGCAGCCGGGTCATGGGCACGCGCTGCTCCGGCCGCTGACCCAAGTCCACCGCCGGCGCGTCGACTTGCGGCAGCGCCGTCACTGGCACGCCGGTAGGAATGGGCGTGGCCGCCGCCGCTTGCGATTTGGCCGCCAGGAGCACATCGCCCTTGGTCACCCGGCCATCCTTGCCGGTACCAGCCACAGACCCCGGGGCCATGGCGTTGTCGGCCATCAGCTTGGCCGCCGCAGGCATGGCCACACCCGCCTTGGAGGCCGGGGCAGGAGCCGCGCTGGCCACGGCTGGGGCAGCAGCCGGGGCCACAGCTATTGCGGCCGTCGGCGTACCCGCTCCCGCGACCGCTGCGGTGTCGATGCGCGCGATCAACTGGTTGGCGATCACCGTCGCGCCGTCACCCACCACCAGTTCGGTAAGCACGCCACCGGCTGGGGCAGGCACCTCCATGACCACCTTGTCGGTTTCGATCTCGATCAGGATTTCATCGGCGCTCACGGCCTGCCCGGCCTTCTTTTTCCATTGCAGCAAAGTGGCTTCGGCCACCGATTCAGACAGCTGCGGAACTTTGACTTCTACGATTGCCATTTGAATAGTCTCTTGTACGTTGGTGTTAGCGGCGACTGCCTTGGCCGCAGACGAATCACTTGGAGAGCACAAAGCCCTTGAGCTTGCCGAAGGCCGCCTCGATCAGGGCTTTCTGCTGGTCCTGGTGCAAGTGCGAGTACCCCACAGCAGGTGAAGCCGAGGCCGCCCGGCCTGCATAGCCCAGGCGCTGGCCCTCACTCATGTTCTCGTGAATGTTGTGCTGAATGAAGAACCAGGCACCCTGGTTTTGGGGCTCATCCTGACACCAGACAATCTCGGTGGCGTTGGGATAGCGCTTCATCTCGGCACCGAAGGCCTTGTGCGGGAAGGGGTAGAGCTGTTCGATGCGCACGATGGCCACATCATCGATTGCCTTGTCAGCACGCTTCTTGACCAAGTCGTAATAGACCTTGCCCGAGCAGGCCAGGACCCGCTTGACTTTCTCAGCCTTGAGATCCGCCTGGTCACCGATGACCGTCTGAAACCCGCCCTTGGTAAATTCCGACAGGGGCGAGGTTGCATCCTTGTTGCGCAGCAGCGACTTGGGCGTAAAGATCACCAGCGGCTTACGCAGATTGCGGACCATCTGCCGGCGCAGCACGTGGAAGATCTGGCTTGCCGTGGTGGGCTGCACGATTTGCATGTTGGTGTCAGCCGCCAGCTGCATGAAACGCTCAAGACGCGCGGAGCTGTGCTCGGGCCCCTGCCCTTCATAACCGTGCGGCAGCATCAGCGTGATGCCATTGACGCGGCCCCACTTGACTTCGCCGGAGGCAATGAACTGGTCGATCACCACCTGGGCGCCGTTGGCAAAGTCGCCGAACTGCGCCTCCCAGATCACCAGGGTGTTGGGGTCGTTGGACGCATAGCCGTACTCATAGGCCAGCACCGCTTCCTCCGACAAGATAGAGTCGATGACGATGAAGGGCGCCTGGTTGTCGGCGACGTTCTGCAGCGGCACGTAGGTGCCAGTGTCCCACTTCTCACGGTTTTGGTCATGGATGACCGCGTGTCGATGCGTGAAGGTGCCTCGGCCGCTGTCCTCACCGGACAGACGCACCGGAAAACCACCGGCTACCAACGAGGCAAACGCCATGTGCTCGCCCATGCCCCAGTCGACATTGACCTCACCCCGACCCATGGCGGCGCGGTCATCGAGGACTTTCTTGACCAGCTGGTGCGGGGTCACGCTGGCAGGCAAAGTGGTAATGCGCTCGGCCAGCCGCTTCCACTCCGGCAAAGGAATGGCCGTATCGGCCGCGTCCGTCCACTTTTTGCCGAGGAAGGGCGACCAGTCGACAGCGTACTTGCTCTTGAAGTTGGTCAGCACCGGATCGACGGTGTGCCGCCCGGCGTCCAGCGCAGCGCGGTAGGCCTTGGCCATGTCATCGCCCAGGTTTTGACCCAGGCCCTGCGCGGCCAGCCTGTCGGCATACAACTTGCGCGTGCCCGGGTGTTGCGCGATCTTTTTGTACATCAGGGGCTGGGTCAGGCTGGGCGTATCCTGCTCGTTGTGTCCGAGCTTCCTGAAGCAGGTGATATCGACCACCACATCCGCACGGAAAGTCATGCGGTATTCCAAGGCCAGCTGCGCCGCCAAGACCACCGCCTCCGGGTCATCGCCGTTGACATGCAGCACCGGCGCTTCGACCATCTTGAAGATGTCGGTACAAAACATCGTGGAGCGCAAGTCGCGCGGATCGGAGGTGGTAAATCCGATCTGGTTGTTGATGATGATGTGCACCGTACCGCCGGTTGAGTAGCCGCGCGTCTGAGCCAGGCACAAAGTCTCCTGGTTGACCCCCTGACCGCCGACGGCCGCATCCCCATGCACCAGCACCGGCAGCACCTGCTGTCCCTTAGGATCTTCACGCCGATCCATGCGGGCGCGCACCGAGCCCTCGACCACGGGATTGACGATCTCCAGGTGCGAGGGATTGAAGGCCAGGCTCAGATGCACCGGGCCGCCCGGCGTGGTGACATCCGAAGAGAAGCCCTGGTGGTACTTCACGTCGCCGGCGGGCAAGTCCTCAGGGGCGGTGTGATCGAACTCGGCAAACAGGTCCTTGGGCATCTTGCCCAGGGTGTTGACCAGTACATTCAGACGGCCGCGGTGGGCCATGCCGATCACAATTTCCTGCACTCCAGCAGCGCCAGCCTGCTGGATGATCTCGTCCATGGCGGCGATGAAACTCTCGCCCCCTTCCAATGAGAAACGCTTCTGACCCACATACTTGGTGTGCAGGTAGCGCTCCAGGCCTTCGGCCGCCGTCAGACGATCGAGAATATGCCGCTTCTTGTCCGCATCGAAGGTCGGCTTGCTGCGCAATGACTCGAGCTTTTGCTGCCACCAACGCTTTTGCACCATGTCGGTGGTGTACATGTACTCAACGCCCAAAGTACCGCAGTAGGTCTCGCGCAGCGCATTGAGCAGCTCACGCAGACTCATCCGGTCTTTGCCGAAGAAGGTATTGCTGGTGTCGAAGATGGTTTCCTGGTCGGCGTCAGAGAAGCCGTAGAAGGCAGGTTCCAGCTCGGGAATCGAAGGGCGCTCGGTGCGCTTGAGGGGGTCAAGGTCGGCCCAACGCTGTCCGACATTGCGGTAGGCGGCGATCAGCTGCTGCGCGGCCGTGCGTTTGCGCCCCATCTGCGCATCGGCGCTGGCCATGATGACACGGGTGCCGCCCTGCTTGGCCCGTTCGGCAAAGGCATTGACCACCGGCAAATGCGGCACATCCTTGCTGTCGCTTCCGTCGACGGCTGGCACATGCTGCAGGGCGTCAAAGTACTCACGCCAGTTGTCGGGCACGCTGCCCGGGTTGGAGAGATAGTTCTCGTACATCTCCTCGACATACGGAGCGTTGCCCCCGAAGAGATAGGTGTTGCCGCGATAAGCGGCGTAGACGGACTGAGCCTGACTCATTTCTCGCTGACCTCCGCCCCCCTGCAGGGAGCATTAGCTGGTTGGACACACCTTCCGCGACACGGCTGAACCGATTGGCGGATGCGACTGTGACTAGGGAAGGACCTAGAAGACGATGATGCCCTCGAATTGTAGCCGGCGCAAGCCCGGTCGGAATCAGCCGGCCACCCGCTGTCGAATCTGCTCCAGGGCCGTGGGATCGTCCAGGGTGGTCAGATCCCCGGGGTCTCGTCCCTCGCAGACCGCCTGGATCGCCCGCCGCAACAGCTTACCGCTGCGGGTCTTGGGCAGCAAGGTGACAAAGCGCACCCGGGCCGGACGGGCCACGGCCCCCAGATCGCTGTCGACGCGTTTCATGATTTCCCCCTCCACGCGCATGGCGGCCTGAGCATCGGCGGCCACTGAAGGGTCCTTGAGCACTGCAAAGGCCATCGCCACCTGACCCTTGAGAGCATCAGCGACGCCAACAACCGCCACCTCGGCCACCCCCGGATGCCCGGAAATGCTCTCCTCAATCTCTCGAGTTCCCAGTCGGTGTCCGGCAACATTGATCACATCATCGGTTCGGCCGAGGATGAAGAAGTAACCGTCTTCATCGCGTATGCCCCAATCGAAAGTGCTGTAGACCATCTTGCCTGGCACGCTCTGCCAATAGGTTTTTACATAACGGGCGTCGTCGCGCCAGACTGTCTGCATGAAGCCCGGCGGCGTAGGACCTTCGATGCACACCACTCCTTTCTCGCCGGGAGCCGTCAGCTCCTCGCCGGTGGCCTCATGCAAGAGCTTGACCTTGTATCCGTACATCGGTATGCCGGGGCTGCCAAAACGCGGCTGCTTGCGCTCAACCACATTAGCCAGGGTCAAGATAGGCCAACCACTTTCGGTTTGCCAGTAGTTGTCGATGATGGGAACGCCCAGGCCCTCGCTGATCCAGCGAGCCGTCGGCTCATCCAGCGGCTCGCCGGCGAGGAACAAGGCCCGCAGGCTGCTCAGGTCGTGCTTCCTGAGCAAAGCCGGATCCTGCTTCTTGAGCACCCGGACCGCAGTGGGCGCGCTGAACATCCCTGTGACCTTGTACTTTTCAACCAAACTCCACCAGATGGCCGCGTTGGGCTGGCCATCGAGGCCCTGGGTGGGCAGGCCCTCATACATGATGGTGGCCATGCCAGCAATCAGTGGGCCATAGATGATGTAGCTGTGCCCGACCACCCAGCCGATGTCGCTGGTGGAGAAAAAGGTTTCACCGGCACGGCCATCAAAGATGTACTTCATCGAGGCCGCCAGGGCCACCGCATAGCCCCCGGTATCGCGCTGCACGCCCTTGGGTTTACCGGTAGTCCCCGAGGTGTAGATGGTGTAGCTGATCTCCGTGCTGTCCAGGGGCACACAATCCACCCGGGCTTGCAGATGTTGCTCACGAAGATCGGCCCAGAGGTGGTCGCGCTCGGCCACCCGATTCATCGGTGCGAGTCCGCGGTCGGCGAGCAAGACGGCCTCAGGCTTGTGGGCCGAAAGCCGGATCGCTTCGTCGAGCAAGGGCTTGTAGGCAATGGCCTTGCCACCCCGGGAGCCGCCGTCGCTGCTGACGATCACCCTCGGCTGCGCATCTTCGATGCGCGAGGCCAGGGAGCCGCTGGCAAATCCGCCAAAAACCACGCAATGAATGGCTCCAATGCGAGCGCAGGCGAGCATGGCAAAGGCCGCCTCAGCGATCATGGGCATGTAGATCAGCACCCGATCGCCTTTGACCACGCCGAGCGACTGCAGCACCGCGGCCATGCGCTGCACCTCTTGGTGCAACTGCTCGAAGGTAAATACCTTCTCGCTGCCGGTCTCGGTGGAAACCGCGATCAAGGCCGCTTGCCCGGCGCGCTCCTTGAGGTGTCGATCCACGGCGTTGTGACACAGATTGATCTGGCCACCTTCAAACCAGCGCGCAAAGGGGGGACGGTCCCAATTGCAAATGCGCTGAGGCACAGAAAACCAGTCCAACAGACGCGCCTGCTCGGCCCAGAACACATCGGGCTGCTCAACCGATTGCTTGTAAAAGTCAGCGTATTTCATACCCGGGGATCCCGCACTCATGGCTATGCTCCGTCGTTCTTGCTCATCAGATTTTGACCACAACCCGGCCGCGCACTTTGCCCTGCATCAGGGCCTGCGCGAAGGCAGGGGCCTGCTCAAGACCGATTTCGGTGACCATGGTCTCCAGCAGATCCGGATCCAAATCGCGGGCCAGTCGCAGCCAGGCCTGCTGACGCTTGGCCAGCGGTGCCATCACGCTGTCGATACCCAGCAAGCTGACCCCGCGCAGGATAAAGGGCATGACGCTGGCCGGAAAATCTCCGCCCTGGGCTAAGCCACAGGCGGCCACAGCGCCGCCGTAACGCGTCTGCGCGCAGGCATTGACCAGCGTGTGCGAGCCGAGGGTATCGACCACGCCGGCCCAATGCTCCTTTTGCAGGGGCTTGCCGGGCGCTGACAGGCCAGCCCTGTCGATCACAGAAGCAGCGCCCAGGCGCTGCAGATACGCCTGTTCGTCGGCCTTACCGGTGGCTGCGACCACCGTGTGGCCCAAGCGCGCCAACAAGGCCACGGCCACCGAACCAACGCCACCCGTGGCTCCGGTCACCAGCACCTCACCGTCGCCGGGCTTGAGCCCCTGCGCCTCCAGGGCCATCACGCACAGCATGGCGGTGTAGCCGGCAGTACCCACAGCCATGGCCTGCCGGCTGGTCCAAGCCTGCGGCACCGGGACCAGCCAGGATCCCATCAAGCTGGCCCGCTCGGCCATCAGGCCCCAACGGGTCTCACCCAGGCCCCAGCCGTTGTGAATGAAACGGTCACCCGGGCGCCACTGCGGGTCGGTGGAGGACAGCACCACGCCGGCGCCGTCGATACCGGCCACCATCGGCCAGGAGCGCACGACAGGACCCCGGTCGGCAATGGCCAGGCCGTCCTTGTAATTGAGGGTCGAATACTCCACCCGAACCTGCACATCGCCGCCCGGCAGGAGGGCCTCGTCGAGCTGCACGACCTCGGCTGAGAAGGTCTGCGCCTGCTTGTTCAGTTGTAGCGCCTTGAACATCGATCGCCTCCTTGCACCGTCGCAGCGGACTTGGGCTGGACGGACTGGCCCCCATTATCGAAGGAGGCCTTGCGGCTGGCTGACGCTGGGACCTGCCACCTCAGGCGGTCGATCTCAGCGCCCACCGCTGACATCGAGCAGCGCCATGGTGGTATAGCTGGCCGCATCGGAGAGCAGCCAAACGATGGCCTGCGCCACTTCCTCAGCCTGCCCACCCCTTTGCATGGGCACTTGGTGGGCCAGATTGCGAACCCGATCCGGCTGCCCGCCCGAGGCGTGGATGTCAGTCTCAATCAAGCCCGGTCGAACTGCATTGACCCGTATGCCCTCGGCGGCCACCTCCTTGGCCAAACCCACCGTCATCGCGTCGATCGCGCCTTTGGCCGCCGCATAGTCCAGATACTGCGCCGGCGAACCCAGGCGGGCCGCCGCGCTCGAGAGGTTGACGATGCTGCCGCCGGTCCCGCCACTGCGGGTGCTCATGCGGCGCACCGCTTCCCGAGCGCACAGCAGACTGCCCAGCACATTGACATCGAACATGCGCCGCCATCGCTGCCAACTCATTTGATCGAGTCGGGCCGGCACATCCACCACCCCGGCGTTGTTGACCAATCCCGACAAACGCCCCCATTGGCGGTCTATCTGATCGAACATCGCCAGAACCTGCGCCTCCTGGGACACATCGGCCTGCAGGGCCATGGCCCGGCCGCCCTCGTCGGCAATGCGCTGGACCACGGCCTGCGCTTCATCGCCCCTCGCGTTGAAATTGACCACCACCGACCAGCCTTGACGCGCCGCCAGCAGAGACGTTGCGGCGCCTATGCCCCGACTCGCCCCCGTCACCAGAAGTATCTTTTCCACTGCATGCCCCCGTTGTACCGAATAATCGGACTCTGACCCCAATAAATAAAACCAAACCGCGAGCCTGATTATTTACGATGACCGATCTCACACAAGCGAAGGCCTTGTTCCTCGAGGGCGTGGCTTTTTTCGAAGGCGGACGTCTGGACGATGCGCTCAATCGCTTCGGTCGGGCTGCCGAGCTCGCGCCCGGCCGACCCTCGGTGCTGCGCAACCTGGGCATCACCCATATGCAGCTGGGCCAATGGGAGGAGGCACTGCAGCCGCTGGAGCAGGCCCTGGCCGCAGAGCCCGAAGCGGTCGACGCCTGGGTGGCGCTGGCTCTGTCCAGACAGCGCCTCGGGCTGGCCTGGGAGGCCCTGCAAGCCTTCGAGCAGGTGCGGGCCCTGGCGCCCGACCATGCGCTGGCCTGGGGCGAGAGCGGTTGCGTTTTACGCGAGCTCAAACAAACCGGACCCGCGATTGCCTGCCTTGAGCGCGCCCTGAAGCTGGTGCCCGATCATCCGCTGTACCGCTATTACCTCAGCGCCCTGCGTGGACAGGACGGTCCTGCGCAGCCGCCACGCGCCTATGTGGAGAGCCTGTTCGACCAGTACGCCGAGGACTTCGAATCCCATCTGGTGGGTCGCTTGCAATACTGCGGCCACAGCCATCTACTGGCGCATCTGCCCGTGCCGACCGAGGCCCGTTTTGCACGGGTGCTCGATCTGGGCTGCGGCACCGGCCTGAGCGCCCCGTTGATCGCCCCCCGAACCGATTACCTGTGCGGCATTGATCTGTCCGCCGGCATGATCGAACAGGCGCGCCGCACCGGTCTGTACGCGCAGCTGGAACAAGTCGAGGCGGCCGAATTTCTGGCGCGTTGTCCAACGACCTGGGACTTGGTACTGGCGACCGACGTGTTTATCTATGTGGGGGCTTTAGAACCGATTTTCTCGGCCTTGCAGGCGCGCATGACTGCTGGAGCCTGGCTGGCGTTTACGGCCGAACTGTGCGAGGACGTCCCGGCACCGCTGAGCCCGCGCCTGATGCCCAGTCTGCGCTACGCCCATCCGCTGGCCTATCTGCAAGGGCTGGCTCAGGCGCACGGCTTGCACTGGTGCGCGCATCATCAGGCCCCGCTGCGTCTGGATGAGGGGCGACCCATGCAGGCGCTCTACGCCTATCTGCGCAAGCTTTGAGGCGGCCTCTCAGCCCGGCTCTTGCACCGCGGCGCTGGGCTCGGACGCCACACCCGTGGCCTGCTCGCGCGCAAAAGACCTGAGAACCCGCTTTTCCTGAAAGTTCAAGCTGCGGCCCAGCGCATTCTTGGCCCGCACCAGCAACTCCCGGTCGACCTCCGGCGGCAAACCTCGCTGGCCCGGCAACTCCTCGCGCAGCGTATCCTGGTCGTCGGCCACCAGATCGTCCCACCAGGCGCGAACCACCTGCCTGAGCGCCGCATCGAGCTCATCGGTCACGACCTCATCTGCCGCCGAAACTCCGCGGCCCGACAAAGTCTGCGCCCACTCGGAGGAGCGCACGAGTATGCGCCGGTCGGCCTCACGCAAGAGACGCGCCCAGGTGGGATCTTGTTGCATCAGCCGGGGCATCGACTGCGCCCGCTCATCGGCCAGGAGGTAGACCGAAACGCCGGCCAGCTTGGCGGCCTCGATGGACGACATCAGCCTATCGTCGTCGCTGGCTATGCACAGCGCATCCACACGCCCACCGGCCACCAGGGCCTGCAAATCGGCGGCCATCTGACGCACCAAGGCCACGCCGTCGGCATCGACCATCGGGACCAGGCGCAGCGTCTGATCGTCCACCACCGCCTGATCATCACGGTCGACATACCAATAGGTGCGCAGCAAATGCACGCGCAAGCCCGTACGCGCCAGCATCTGGCGCAGCCCCTCGTTCCAACCCTCTCGGGCCATCCCTTCGTGCGCTTGACCTTCGTCCTGCCGCGCCAGCCAACGCAGATAGCGCGCATCAACCAAGGCCACGGCGACCGGATCGGCGCCGTGATGGAAAGGCTTGTTCATAGGGTGCATGGTCATAGAAGTAGGTAGAGGGTCAAGTCAAAAGGTAAGGCGTAGGGGCCCCGGAGCCCGTGAGGCAGGCAGACCTCCGAGACCCTTAATTTTAGGCGCTGCCCGAACGATCCAATGAGCTCGACCGCCCGAAAGACCCGCTTCAGGCCAGAGCTCTGAGGTCGGCCGGGTCTACCGACATGGACACCGGCCGGCTGAGCATCTCGATGAGCACCATCGCACGCCTCTGGCCGTCGGCCAGCTGGAAAATGCCTTCAACGCCAGCAAAAGGTCCGCAAGCAATGCGCACCGCTTGCCCAGGCTCAAAAAGCCGCTGAACCGAAGCCGATCGGGCCTCACCTTCACGCAGTTGGGCGACGAGCTCTTCGCTGACCCGAGCCGGCTCGGAGCCAAAACGCACCAGGCGGGCCACTCCGCGCGTGGAATGAATCGGGGCCCAGCTGCGGGACTGGCTGTCCGTATCGAGCTGCACAAACAGATAGCGGGGAAAGAGCGGCTCCTGGCTCACCGACACCTCGCCGCGGCGTATCTTCTCGACACGAAAAAGCGGCAGGTAGCAGGGGTAGAGCTGACGCTCCAGGTTTTCCAGCGCGATGTGTTCCTGGCGCGGTTTGGAATGAATCAAGTACCAACTCATCGGCATGCCGCATTATCGCCATTTTGGCAATTCACGGCGAGTCAAACCCGATGTCCGACAGAGCCGCCTGAAACGCGTCGGGTCGTTCAAACTGCACCCAATGCCCCGCCCCTGCGATGCAGTGGCTGCCCGCGTAGCCGGGGCACAGACGCAGCACCGACTCTATTGCATCAACCCGGTGGAGATAGTAGCGGTCGTGCTCGCCGTAGATCAGCCGCGTGGGGGCATGAACCTGGCGCAGCGCTTGAGCGAGGACGTCCGTCTGGGCCAGTCTCCGGCCGGTCAGGCGATCGCGCTCAGCATTGATCTGCTGCAGCGCACAGGCCAGCGGCCAGAGGCTGCTCTCGTCATGCAGCATCAGTTCATGCAGCATAAGTTCGCGCACATTGTGCTGGTGGGCTGCCTGCCGCTGAGTCGGGTCGCTCAGGTGGCGCCAAGCCTTGGGCTTGATCCTATCCAAAGCCGGCAGACCCAGGCCCGGGGGAGCCACCAGCACGAGTCGACGAACGCGCTCCGGCACCGCCCGCGCCCACAGACCGGCGACCATGCCGCCAAAAGAAAAGCCCACCAGGTCGCAGGCTCGCTGGCCCAGAAGGCGGTAGAGTCCCTGCTCCAGCGGCGCAGGCAAGGCATCGGCATCGCGCCCGGTGGGGGGCAAGGCCGAATCACCAAAGCCTGGCAAATCGGGGGCCATGACCGCGCGGCCCCGCTCCAGCAAGGGCTCGATGTTTCGCAACCAGTGGGTCCAGCTGCCGCTGCCCCCATGCAAGAGCACCACGGGCCTGGGCCCCTGCAGATCGCCCCAGATGTGCCAGCGCAGCGAGCCCGCACCGCACGGCGTTGGTACTATCCGGCCGCGGGCCAGCACTGCCGCCACTTGCGACGGTAAGGGACTCGGGAGCGTCGGAGGGGGCGGGTCGGTATCGGGGGTGGAAACAGAGCTCATCACGGGGCCCCAAGCTGATCGCAGGCTACGCATCGCGAACCGGTGCACGCGAGCTCTTGAGGGCCGAGCGCTCGGCCTTGCCCTCGAGCCTGCGCAACCGGGCGGCCCGCGTGGGTCGCGTCGCTCGCCTCGGCTTGGGCTCGAGCGCTCGGGCATCCACCCAGGCCTGCAGCCTGGCCAGCGCCGCCTGACGGTTGGCCTCCTGGGTGCGGTGCTGCTGGGCCTTGAGCACCAGCACGCCTTCCTGGGTGATACGGCTGTCTCCACTGGCCAAGAGTCTGGCCTTGACGGTCTCGGGCAAGGTGGAGGCTGCGATATCGAAGCGCAAATGAACGGCCGATGAGACCTTGTTGATATTCTGTCCGCCGGCCCCCTGGGCACGCACGGCGGTCCACTGGACTTGCCGCTCGTCAATAGGGTGGAGACTGCTTGCGACCATATTGCATTGTGCCGCGCCGACCGGGCTGTTAGGGCCAGCGCCGATGCCTCAGCCCTTTTTGGCCGGCAGCAGGCCCCTTTCGCGCAGAATGTCCGAGGCGATGGCGAACGCATGGTTGGCCGCCGGCACGCCGCAGTAAATCGCCGCCTGGAGGATGACCTCCTTGATGTCATCCGGACTGAGCCGGGAGTCCTCGCGTCCGTCCAACGCGGCACGGGTGTGCATGGCAAACTCCTCCCAGGCCTTGAGCGCGATCATGGTCGAGAGCACCATCAGGCGGCGGGTCTTGTCACCCAGGGCCGGCCGGCCCCAGATCTCGTCCCAGGCATAGCGGGTGATCAACTGCTGAAATTCACGGTTGAAGTCGTTGACGTTGGCCAGGGACCGGTCCACCCAGGGATCGCCCAGCACACGGCGCCGGTTTTGCAGCCCCCGCTGGCCCTCCGGCAGCTGGCTCGCTTGTTGTTCGCTCATCGCTGCGTCCTTTCGTGCGCTTCAGGTCAACCCCTGCTCGCGCCAACTTTGCAATTGCCCCCGCACCTGGGCCGCCGCCTGCTCGGCCAGATCCAGAGCAAACCATTCCTCGGCCGCCTGCCCGGGCAGGGCCTTGCGCACAGCCTCGATGTTGCCACGCATGCGCCCGGTATCGACCTGCAGCACCGGGAGCGCCTGCGCCATGGCGCGCACCGCACCGTGCGCGCTCATCAGCAAACCGGGCCATTCGGCCAATTCGGCCTGCCAGCTCCCCAGGGCCCGCTCATGCTCATGGGCCAGGGTGCCCAGCATCGCCGCGACCCGGGCCGGCGCGCGCTCGGCCGCAGCCAGGGTCACCATGCAGGCCACCGGATTGCGCTTGTGGGGCATGGCCGACGAGCCTCCGCGTCCCTCCTGGCTCGGCTCGGCCAGTTCGGCCACCTCAAACTGGCTCATCATCGCGAGGTCCTTGGCCATCTTGCCCAAACCGCCCACCAGCAAGCCCAGTTCGCAGGCCAGGGCGACCCAGCGGTCTCTTTGCGTGTGCCAACTGCCTCCTGGATCGCGCAGACCCAGCTCCCGGGCCATCAGCGCCGCCACCTGCGCCCCCTGACCACCCATTTGGGCCAGATGCCCGACCGCACCGCCCAATTGCAGGCACAAAGCCCCCTCGGCAGCGCGCTGCAAACGATCCCGGCTGCGCAGCAAGGGGGCCACCCAGTGGATGCATTTGAGCCCAAGGCTGGTCACCGAGGCCGGTTGCATCAGAGTGCGGGCCAGCACGGGGTCGGCGGCGTGACGCTCGGCTTTCTCGAGCAAGTCTTTGACCAGCGTGGCCAGATCGGCATCAATCAGGGCCAGCGCCGGTTTGGACACGAGGGCCATGGCGGTGTCAATCACATCCTGACTGGTGCTGCCCCAATGGACCTGTGTGGCCGCCCGCGCATTGGACAGCGCCACCGTTTCCTTCAGCGCCTGGATCAGCGGAATGGCCAGGCTGCCCGCCCGGCCGCTGTCACGCACGATCCGAGCTGTATCGAACAGCTCGACCTTGCAGCTACCCACAATAGATTGAGCGGCCTGCGCAGGGATCAGGCCGACCTGCGCCTGCGCGGAGGCCAGCGCAGCCTCAAAGCGCAGCATGGCCGCAACAAACTCGCGGTCCGCCCAGGCATCGATCATCTGGGGGGTGGACAGAAACGACTCGAACACGCTGCTCATAGCAACCTGGCTTTCACACCCCGGAAATTCAGCCCTGCATCAGCTGCCACAGACGCGCAGGGGTCAGCGGCATCTGCAAGGCCGTCGTGAGGTGAGCGCGTCCAGCGCGGGCGAGCGCATCGGCCACCGCGTTGACCACCGCCGGCGTGGCACCGATCGTGCCCAATTCGCCCACCCCCTTGACCCCCAGAGGGTTGTTCTTGGAGGGGATGCGCTGATCCATCTCGGTCTTGAAGTGGGGGCTGTCGTCGGCGCGTGGGGCGGCGTAATCCATCAGGCTGCCAGTGAGTAACTGACCGGTCTGCGCATCGTAGACCACCGCCTCAAGCAGGGCCTGGCCAATACCCTGCACCGCGCCGCCATCGAGCTGCCCGCGCACGATGGTGGGATTGACCACCCGCCCGACATCATTGACCGAGGCATAGGCCACCACCTGAACCTGGCCGCTGGCCGGGTCAATTTCCACCTCGGCCACATGGCAGCCATTGGGCCAGCTCGGGCCTGCGGCGGCGCTGGTCGAATCCATGTCGATGCGCTGACCGTCCTGCCGCGCTGCCAGATCGAACAGACCAATAGACAAATCGGTGCCCGCAACGCTGAAGCGGCCCGCCTCGTAAACGATATCGGCCTGCGCCGCTTCCAACTCCTGCGCAGCCAGCGCTCTGCCCTTGGCCAGCGTGCGCTCAGCGCCGATACGCATGGCCGAACCGCCGGTAAACAGGGATCGCGAGCCGGCGCTGCCAAAGCCATCGCCGCGATCGGTATCGCCCATGATCACCCTGACCTTCTCAATGGGCACCCCGAAGGCATCGACCACCAGTTGCGCCAGCGTGGTCGCAATACCCTGCCCCATGGGCATGACAGCCGAAAAAACCTCGATCACACCATCGGCGCGCACCGACAGGGTCACCCGCTCCTCCATTTGGTTGCCGCCGGTCCACTCCAGAAAAGTCGCAATGCCCAGCCCACGCCACTTGCCTTGCCGCGCCGACTCCGCCGCGCGTGCTTCAAACCCAGCCCAATCGGCCAGCGCCAGGCCCTGGTCCATGATGGACTCAAAGGCACCGACGTCGTACACCTGGCCCATGGCGTTGCGATATGGGAACTGCTCGGGCTTGACGAAATTGCGTCGCCGCAGCGCGATGCGGTCGATTCCAGTCTGCCGCGCCGCCTCGTCCATCAGCCGCTCAATGATGTAGATGGACTCGGGCCGGCCCGCCCCCCGGTAAGCCGCTGTCGACATGGTATGCGTCATGATCGCCCGGAAGTGGTAGTCGATGCACTGGATGTCGTACACGCCGGTCAGGACCCAGGGCCCGATCAGAAGGGCAATCGCTACGCCGGTGCCGGTGGGATAGGCCCCCACATTGGCATCAGACCGGACCCGCAGCGCAAGGATCCTGCCACTCGCATCAAGCGCCATCTCCGCATGGGTGTGGAGATCGCGGCCATGGGTGGTAGCCAGAAACTCCTCGCTCCGGTCGGCAATCCACTTGACCGAGCGGCCGAGCTTGTGCGCACACCATGCCGTCATCACGTCTTCGGGATAAGCCCCGGTCTTCATGCCGAAACCACCGCCAACATCGCCGACCACCACCCGCACGGACTTGCGATCGAGTCCAAGGCAATCTGCGATGGTGTTGCGCACCCCCGAGGGCATCTGCGAACTCATGCGAACCACCAAGCGGGCGCTGCTGGCCTGCCAGGAGGCCAGTACCGAGCGCGGCTCGAGGGTCAGGGCCGCCAGGCGCTGGTTGAGCAGTTCCAAACGCACCACGTGCGCCGCTTGCGCAAAAACCTGTGAGGCCTCGTCGGCCTTGCCGTAGCGCGCTTCAGCCACGATGTTGTCGCTGGCGCTGTCGATCACCCGCGTCGGGCCGGCCAGGGCATCGGCTAACTCGCTGACCGCCGCAAGTTCTTCGTAGTCCACCACAATGGCTTCGGCCGCGTCGCGCGCCTGCTCGCGACTCTGGGCCACCACCGCCAACACCGGTTCACCGACAAAACGCACCCGCTCGTGCGCCAGCACTCGCCGCAAGGGGAAGGCAGCAGGGGCTCCCTCGGCGCGGGTAAAGCCGGCCACGCCCGGCAGCGGCTTGCAGCCAGCATCGACCAGATCCTGGCCGCTGACGATCAGCAGCACACCGGGCATGGCCTGCGCCTGACGCGCATCAATCGAGACGATACGAGCATGCGCATGCGGCGAACGCACGAAGGCCAGATGAGTGAGCTGTGAGACAGGGACATCATCCACCGCAGCGCGCAGATCATCCGTGAAGTGTCCCTGACCCCGTAACAGGGCATCGTCTTCCATGCGGGCAACGCTCTGACCGCTGCCGAAACGGGTGGCGCCAAAAACGGGATCGCTGCTCAAGGGAACTCCTGCTGGAGGGCTGGCCCGCCACAGCGGGCCCTGCCTTGTTAGATGAGAAATCACCCCGGATCTTAGCGGTACTGGGTCTGCAGCGACTGCGGCCGATCCGATACCCCACCGGGCCTCACGACGAATCGCCCTCGGACGCGCTGGCCCGGCCGCCACCCTTGCGGCCGCGCTGGGCAAGCTGCTCGAGTTGCTTCTGACGACGCAGCACTTGGGCCCGCAGGGCCTCCTCCCGCCAGATGGCAAACTGATCGGGTGTCTCCAGGCTGATGCGGCCCAGGCTGCCGGCGCGAAAATCATGCAGCAGGATTTCAGCGGCCTTTTGCAGGTTCAATCGCCCAGCCGTCGCCACCGCACCGCGCCGTCGGGCAATGGCCTCGAGCATCGCCTCGGGCGGCAGCTGCAGACCTGGATCGATATCAAAGCGGCGCTCAAGCGAGTCGGCGTAGTCGCTGGCGAGTATCGCCAGCAGCTCCAAGGCCACCTCCTGCTCGTCATAGGCATTGCGTCCAATGGCACCGCTGGCAGCCAGCCGGTAGCCGCTGGGCTCGATGAGGATGCGCGGCCAGAGCACGCCGGGGGTATCCCAGAGATAAAAATCATCCTCCAGCACGATGCGCTGCTCGGTACGGGTGATGCCGGCTTCATCGCCGGTCTGGGTGGCGCGACGACCGGTCATGGTGTTGATCAGCGTGGACTTGCCCACATTGGGGATGCCGCAAATGAGCACGCGCATGGGCCGCGACAAGCCGCCGCGCGCGGGCGCAAGCTGCCGGCAAGCGGCCACCAGAGCCCGCGCCGGAGCACTTTGACCCGCATCGAGGGCCAGCGCCCGGGTCTGTTTCTGACGCTCGTAGTGCGCTAACCACAGGGCGGTCCGCACCGGGTCGGCCAGATCCTGCTTATTGAGGATCTTCAATGCTGGCTTGCCCCGGGTCAATTCAGCCAGCAACGGATTGGCACTCGACCCTGGCAAACGGGCATCGAGCATCTCGATGACCACGTCAATGGCGTCCATGCGCTCGGCAATTGCCTGGCGCGTCAGGTGCATATGGCCCGGGAACCACTGAACGGCCACAGTCGTTCAGCCCCGCGCGGTCATCGGGCTGCCCAAGCGGTCAGCCGAGACGTATTGCTGTCGGTAGATTTCGAAGGGCAGGCTGTCCGATGACTCAATACGCTGCTGATCGCGCACCGAATCCTGGCAGGCTTGCACCAACCGCTGTTCGTCACTCGAATCCAAAGTCTGCGACAGAAACAGCTCTCGCGTCTGCGCCGATTGAGCCCGGGCGAAAGCCACGAAGGACCGATCGTGCGCCTCGACTACGCGTCGCAAAACCTGCGCCGACGGCAGGTCCTGGGGCTCGTCCAAGCGACGACGCGCGTGTTCCAGCGCCTGCTGGTAGGCCTGCTTGAGGCCATCGGGGGCAGGCACTCCTTGATCGAGCCGCTGGGCGATCGGCTCGAAAGCGCTCAGCAACTGGCGGCCCCAGTCTTGTAGGCCGATCTGCTCGCCGTCGCGCTCGAGCCACAGCCCGGGCTCGCGTCCCCGCGCTGCGGTGCGATGCTGGTTGCGCGCCAGCGCGGCGATCTCAGCGGGTGAGTCTGGTGGACTGGGGCTGAGCAGGCAGTGCAGAAGAAACACATCGAGAAACCGCATCGTCGAGGCGGTGATACCCAGAGGCTCGAAAGGATCGAGATCCATCAAGCGCACCTCCACATACTCCACTCCACGCTCGCGCAAGGCGTGCAACGGCCGCTCGCCAGGGAAGATCGTGCGCTTAGGTCGTATCGTGCCGTAGAACTCGTTTTCGATTTGCAAGAGCGTGGTGGCCAGCTGGTTGTAGTCGCCGCCGGGGTTGCGGATACCCATCGCTTCGTACGCCGGATACGGCCGCGTCAAGGCATCGTGCAGCGAAGCGGCGTAACCTTCCAGGCTGTTATAGCTGACAGCCAGCAAGGCCTGCGCATCGCTCTGATAGCCCAATCGCCCCATGCGCAAGCTGGTACCGAAGGGCATGTGCAGGGTCGGGCCGTCCAGGCTCTGCAACTCATGAGAGCGACCCGCCACAAAGCTCGAGCAGACAGCTGGCGAGGCGCCGAACAAATACAGCAGCAAAAAGGCGTGGCGCCTGAAGTTGCGGATCAAGGCGAAATACCGCTCGCTGCCAACCCCCGGCAAGGACCAGTTGTAGTGGATACCCGAGATGGTCTGCATGCGCCGACCATAACGGTGGCTCAGCCCCATGCGGTATACGCTCTTGGCGCGGCCCACATTGGATGAACCGTAGCGCGCGATCGGAATAGTTTCATCAGGGGGCAAGCCGCATGGCATGCTCGAGACCCACAGCATTTCATCGCCCTGCTGGGCCAAGACGCGATAGGTGTACTGGTGCAACAGTTGCAGCTCCCGCAGCACCGCCTCGGGCGTCGGATGGGCACTGGTGACCAGTTCGATCTGCGATTCACAAAAATCGGTGGTGATGTGCGGATGCGTCAGCGCCGAGCCCAGGGCCGCCGGATGCGGGGTCAAGGCCAGCATACCGTCGGGCCGCACGCGCAGACTTTCCTTCTCCAGCCCGCGCCGCATGCCCCGCAGCCGATCGTCATCGAACTGCGCCAAATCGGCCAGCACATTCGGAGATTTTTTTAAATTCATGGGAGACTCATTTTGGCCGATGGCGTGATCCGGGGGCTGCCCAGAGCCGCTCTTGGACTTTCGGGGACACGATCTTGCCACTCAAGCGCATTTCGTGCTTCGGTAAGTCCAAAGGAAGGAGGGACACACGTCAAACGCAAGTCCGGCTGCTATGCGTTGTCCAACATTGTCTGACAGACGTGCGCGATGCCCTCCGAGTCGTCCACGCCTGCGCTTCGAGGACGATGGCATGCAAGGAGAGACACCATGAGAGAAAGGCTCAATCCCGCCCCTCATTTGTCACAGCGCGAGGAAACCCGCCGCAGTCGGCGCGAGCACGACCGCCCGCATGAGGAGAACAAACCCACCGAGGCGCCTGATGTAGAGGCGCGCCGGCGAGATGACCGCTGGACCGGCCCCAACCCGGGGCGCCATCCAATGAGCCGCAGTGCCGCCGGTCTGCGCTGAGCGCTGCTTGCCGCACAGCCAACGTGGCCGGCTCAGGAGCGTACCCGCTGGGCGAAGGTGCGATGGAACTTCTCCACCTTGGGGCGGACCACATGCTGACAATACCCCTGCCCTGGGTTGCGGGCGAAGTAATTCTGGTGATAGGCCTCGGCCGGCCAGTAATGGGCCAGCGGTAACACCTCGGTGACGATGGGATCTGCATACACCCGGCGCGCCGACAGATCCGCCATAAAACGCCGGGCCTCCTCGGCCTGGGCCGGGTCATGACAGTAAATGCCACTGCGGTACTGGGTCCCCACATCATGCCCCTGCCGATTGAGCGTGGTTGGGTCGTGGATCAGGAAGAAGATCTCAAAAATCTCGTGTAAGCCAATCTGCTCGGAATCGAACTGCAGGCGCACCACCTCGACGCAGCCCGTGCGTCCGGTGCAGACCGCCTCGTAGCTCGGTTGCTCGGCCTGGCCGTTGCAATAACCTGACTCCACCGCCGTCACACCGCGCACTTGGAGAAACACCGCCTCGAGGCACCAAAAGCAGCCTCCGCCCAGGGTGATCGCGGAGGGGGGTAATGTTGAACTCATGGATCGCTTCCTTGGTCTGACAGACAATTGGCACTGTAGCGCAGCCCCGTCACACGGCCCGCGCGCACCCCGCCCGCGCTGACCGACAATAACCGGCGTGGAACTTGGCGAACTCAAACCCCTGCTCACCGCCTTGGTGATGCCGCCGGCAGGCCCGCTGATCGGTATCGCGTTGGGACTGCTGATGGTGCGGCCAGGTCAAGCTCGTCCTTGGCGCCGCAGGACCGGCCTGACCCTGGCCAGCCTGTCGGCCTTGGGCTTGTGGCTGCTGAGCTGCCATGGCGTCGCCGTCTGGCTGGCCGGCCACATCCTGCCCGAGGTTTCACCCATCGTGCCAGAGCGTCTGGCGCAGTTGAAGGCCCAAGGTGCACAGGCGGTGGTCGTGCTCGGTGGCGGCATCCTGCCCCAAGCGCCCGAATACCAGCAGCCCCAGGCCGCATCGAGCACCGCCGAAAGGCTGCGCTACGGCCTGAAGGTGGCGCGCGAATCACAGCTGCCCTTGGCCTTCGCCGGCGGGGTGGGCTGGGCCGCTGCCGGGCAGGGCCAGCATCCAAGCGAGGCCGAGGTCGCGCAAATGTTGGCCCAGGAGTCCAAGCAGTCGATACGCTGGCTCGACGATCGATCGCGCGACACGTCTGAAAACGCGCGACAGATGCGCGCCTTGATGCAAAGCGAGCGCATCGAGCGTATCGTGCTGGTCACCCACGCTTGGCATATGCCGCGCAGCCTGCGGCACTTCGAGCAGGCCGGCTTCGAAGTCATAGCGGCGCCCATGGGTTTCGTGCGACCGCGCACGCGGCCCCTGCTCGAGTGGTTGCCGTCGGCCAGAGGCCTGCTGAGCAGCCAGCAGGTGCTGCGCGAGTGGTTGGCCTTGCGCTTGCTCTAGCCCTGCGCGGCTATCGGCCCGGTCAGGTTGACGGCCCGTCTCTGAAGACCTACATTACTGACCCTTTGGTCATTAAATCACGGCGCCCTATGCCCCCGCACGCCCTGCTTGAGCGTCCCAGCCACCGTCGCGAGCGGCGCAAACACGAACGCCCGGGCGAGTTGCTGCAGGCCGCACTGGCGCTGTTCGTCGAGAAAGGCTACGCCGCCACCCGGATCGAGGAGGTGGCCCTTCGGGCGGGCGTTTCCAAAGGCACAGTCTTTCTTTACTTCCCGAGCAAAATCGATTTGTTCAAGGAAGTAGTACGCTGCAATATCTCGAACCGTCTGGAGCAGTGGACCGGCTTTGCTGCGCAGTTTGAGGGCAGCAGCGCCGAATTGCTGCGCCTGACGATGCTGCTGTGGTGGGAAGGCATAGGCTCGACTCCCGCCTCCGGGATCAGCAAACTGATGATGAGCGAAGGGCGTAACTTCCCGGAGATGGCCGACTTCTTCCACCGCGCCGTGATACAGCCGGGTCATCAGATTCTGCGCAGCGTGATCCAGCGCGGCATCGATCGTGGCGAATTCGCGCCCATTCATCCCGATCACGCGGTTCAGGGCGTGATTTCGGTGATGGTTTTCCTGGCCCTCTCGCGCCACTGCGCGCCCCTGAACGCCCACGAATTCATGTCCATCGACCCCGTCAGCTACCTCAATGATCAGGCGCAACTGATTGCCCGCGGTTTGGCCTGCACGCCGCCCCCGCAACCCACCTTCAGCGGGGGCCTGGCATGAGCCGCGGCCGTATCGTCGTCGCAGCGCTCCTTGGGACAATCCTGCTGATAGCCGGCGGCGCTTATCAATTGCTCCATAAGCGCCAGGCGCGCCCCGGGCCGGCCGCAGCAGCGCCCGGCCAAGTGGAACTGGCACCGACCGATCTGGTTTCGGTGCAAGCGGTCGAGCTCAAAACCGGGCTGCCGATCTCCGGCAGCCTTAAAGCCACCCAGACCGCTCTGGTCAAGGCCCGCGTGGCCGGCGAATTGCAAGGCCTGACGGTGCGCGAGGGCGATGCGGTGCGCGCCGGTCAGGCGCTCGCGCGCATCGACCCCACTGAATACCAGGCGCGGTTGCGACAGGCCCAGCAGCAGGCCGATGCGGCCAAGGCGCAAGTCGATATTGCCCAGCGCCAGCTCGACAACAACCGGGCCCTGGTAGCACAAAACTTTATCTCGCAGACGGCGCTGGAGGCCTCGCTGTCCAATCTGCAAGCGGCGCAGGCTAACCACCGGGCGGCGCTGGCGGCCGCTGAAGTGGCCCGCAAGAGCTTGGACGATACGGCACTCCAAGCCCCGATCTCAGGTCGGGTGGCCCAACGCCTAGCGCAGCCCGGCGAGCGCTTGGCCGTCGATGCCCGGGTGATCGAGATCATCGACACCACGCGCCTTGAGCTCGAGGCGAGCGTCTCGGCCGCAGAATCGCTGGAGCTCAAGATCGGTCAAACCGCGCAATTGCGCCTGGAGGGCAGCCAGGAGATGCTGCGCGGGCGCCTGGTGCGCATCAACCCCAGCGCTCAGGCCGCCAGCCGCAGCGTGCTGGCTTACCTGAGCATTGACAACCGCGGCGGTCTGCTGCGCCAAGGCTTGTATGTTCAAGGCCAGCTCGAAACCGGCAACCGGCGGATATCAGCCATTCCCCTGACAGCGGTTCGGACCGATCAGGCCCAGGCCTATGTGCAGGTGCTGCGCGAGGGCAAGGTGGCCCACCAGGCTGTGCAACTCGGCCCGCGCGGCACCTTGGGCGACGAGGTGATGGTCGGGGTGGACCTGCCCGAAGGCAGCCAGGTGCTGCGCGCCTCGGTCGGGCTGCTGCGCGAAGGACTGGCCGCACGGATCACGGCCCTGCCTCCTTCGGCCCCGAGCAAGCCCTGACCGGTCGCAAACCTCCAACATGTGGTTCACCCGCGTCAGTCTGCACAACCCGGTCTTTGCCACGATGGTCATGCTGGCCATCGTGGTGCTTGGACTGTTTTCCTACCAGCGCCTGCGCATCGACCAATTCCCCAATATTGACTTCCCGGTGGTGGTCATCACCACCGAGTACCCTGGCGCGTCGCCGGAAATCGTCGAAAGCGAGGTCACGCGCAAGATTGAGGAAGGCGTCAATTCGATCGCCGGCATCAACGCCCTGACCTCGCGCAGCTACGAAGGCACCTCCGTGGTGCTGGTGGAATTTCAACTGCACATCGAAGGTCGAAAGGCGGCCGAAGATGTGCGCGAGAAAGTCGCAGCCATCCGGCCGAGCTTGCGAACCGAGGTCAAGGAACCTCGGGTCTTGCGGTTCGACCCGGCCAGCCGGGCGGTCTGGGCGGTGGCGGTGCTCCCGCCCGAGACCCCGGCGACGGGCGCTCAGCCCAGCGCCTACAGCAACCCGGTGGCACTGACGAACTGGGCCGACCAGACCCTGAAGAAACGGCTGGAGAACGTACGCGGGGTGGGATCGGTCACCCTGGTGGGCGGTACCCGGCGCGAGATCAACATCTACCTCAAACCGCAGGCCATGGAGGCACTGGGCATCTCCGTCGAGCAGGTGGTCAACACGGTGCGGACCGAAAACCAAGACCTGCCCCTCGGTGCAGTGCGATCCCTGGCGCAAGAGCGGACGGTGCGCATCGATGCGCGAGTGGAGCGGCCGGAGGAGTTCGGCCGCCTGATCGTGGCCCGGCGCGCGGGCGTGCCCATCACTTTGTCGCAAGTGGCCGAGATTCAAGATGGCGCCCAGGAGACCGAAAGCCTGGCCCTGCGAAACGGCCAGCGCACCCTGTTGCTCAATGTACAAAAGGCGCAGGACGAAAACACGCTGGCCGTCATCGACGGACTCAACCGGGCCCTGCTCGAACTGGGCGCCCAGCTGCCAGCCGGAGTTAGGCTCGAGCCGGTGGTCGACACCTCCCGGCCCATACGCGTGGCGGTGGACAACGTGCGACGCACCCTGATCGAAGGCGCCGTCCTCACCGTGCTGATCGTCTTTCTGTTCCTCAACTCCTGGCGTTCGACCGTCATCACCGGCCTGACACTGCCGATTTCCATCATCGGCACCTTTGTGTTCATGTATGCCTTCGGCTTTACCATCAACATGATCACGCTGATGGCCTTGAGTTTGTGCGTTGGCCTGCTGATCGACGATGCGATCGTGGTGCGCGAGAACATCGTGCGGCATATGCAGATGGGCAAGAGCGGCTACCAGGCCTCTCTGGAAGGAACGCAGGAAATTGGTCTGGCCGTGCTCGCCACCACTTTCTCCATCGTGGCCGTGTTTCTGCCCATCGGCTTTATGGGCGGCATCATCGGCAAGTTCTTCCATGAATTTGGTATCACCATCGTCGCGGCGGTGCTGATCTCGATGTTTGTCAGCTTTACCCTGGACCCCATGCTCTCCTCGGTCTGGCACGACCCGGCCATTGCCTCGCAGGGACAGTCGGCGAGCCGGTCCTTCTACGACCGCACCGTGGGGCGTGTGACCGGATGGTTCGACCGCGCCAGCGAGCGCATGGCCGACGGCTATCAGAGCCTGCTGCGCTGGTCGCTTGCCCACCGACTCAGCACGCTGGCCCTGGCCCTGGTCATTTTCATCAGCAGCCTGTTCATGGTGCCGCTCCTGGGCAGTGAGTTTGTGCCCAAGGCCGATTTCTCCGAGACCACCGTCAACTTCCACACCCCCGTGGGCTCATCGCTGGAAGCCACCGAGGCCAAGGCCCGCCAGGTCGACGCGATCGTGCGCGAGTTTGCGGAGGTCCGGTACACGGTAACCACCATCAACAGTGGCAATGCGCAGGGCAAGATGTACGCGAGCATGTATGTGCGCCTGGTCAATCGCGACCAGCGTGAGCGCAGCGCCGAGGATATGGCGGCGGCGCTGCGCCAGCGCCTGCGGCAGGTGCCCGGTATCACCGTCACCCAGGCCGGGCTGACCGAGGCGGTGGGTGGTAATAAACAAATCGAGTTTTCGCTGCGTGGGCCCGATGTGCGCGAACTCGAGAGACTGGCCCAGCAGGTGCGCAGCCAGATCAGCAGCATCGAAGGCTTGGTTGATCTCGACTCCAGTGCCAAACCCAACAAACCCACCTTGAACGTCACGGTGCACAGGCAGGCCGCCTCCGACCTGGGCCTGTCGGTGGGGCAGATCGCTGGGCCCCTGCGCCAGCTGCTGGCCGGGCAGACTGTGGGCAATTGGCGCGCTCCGGACGACCAGACCTACGATGTCAATGTCCGGCTTGCGCCGCAAGCACGTGATGCGGTGGCCGATCTGGAACGCTTGCCCCTGCTGAGCGCCAACGCGGGTGCAGACCCGCGGGTCATCCGTCTGAACCAGATCGCGACTCTGGAGGTCTCCAGCGGCCCCAATCAAATCAACCGTCGCGATCTGGCCCGCGAGGTGGCTTTGAGTGGCAATGTCTACGGGCGCTCGGTCGGGGAGGTTTCCGCCGACATAGCCGCCGTTCTGGCCCGTACCGAATTTCCGCCGGGTTACAGCTACCGCTTTGGCGGCTCGACCAAGAACATGCAGGAATCTTTCGGCTACGCGCTGTCTTCCCTGATGCTCGCGGTGCTATTCATCTACATGATCCTGGCCAGCCAGTTCAAAAGCTTTCTCCAGCCGCTGGCTTTGATGACTTCCCTGCCGCTGACCCTGATCGGTGTGGTGCTGGCGCTGATGTTGTTTGGCTCTACCTTGTCGATGTTCTCGGTCATTGGTGTGGTCATGCTGATGGGGCTGGTGACCAAGAACGCCATCTTGCTCGTCGACTTTGCCATCCGGGCACGTGAGCAGGGCCACACCCGTGAGCAGGCCCTTCTGATGGCGGCCAAAGTCAGGTTGCGCCCGATTCTTATGACCACCCTGGCCATGATCTTCGGCATGATCCCGCTGGCCTTTGCCATGACCGAGGGCTCCGAGCAGCGCGCGCCGATGGGCCAGGCCGTCATCGGCGGAGTCATCACCTCCTCGTTGTTAACCCTGGTGGTGGTGCCGGTGGTCTATGGTTATTTGGACGATCTGGCGCAATGGTTCGGCCGCCGATTCGGCTCCCCGCCCCGGCGGCCCGAATCGCAGGTGGGTCCGGGGAGCGGCCGCTAGAATGACCTTTTTTCACTCAGCCCCCACTCACCCTTCGACGCGTCCGCTGGACATTGCGACCATGAATTTCGAACAAGCGCGCTTTAACATGATCGAGCAGCAGATCAGGCCCTGGGAAGTGCTCGATACGCAGGTGCTTGCCTTGCTGGCCACCGTCAGGCGCGAGGATTTCGTGCCCAAGGCTTACCAGGCCCTGGCCTTTGCCGATCTGGAAATTGCCCTGCCGCCCCAAACCCACCCCAGCCAGTGCATGCTCTCACCCAAAGTCGAGGCGCGAACCCTCCAAGACCTGGCGGTGCAAAAACACGAAAAAGTGCTCGAGATCGGCGCCGGCAGCGGTTACATGGCCGCCCTGCTGGCCCACCGCGCGCAGCAAGTGATCAGCCTGGAAATCGAGGGCGAATTGGCGCGCATGGCGCGGGACAATCTGCAGCGCGCCGGTGTCATCAATGCCGTGGTGCTGCAGCAAGACGGCGCGCAGCCGCTCACCGATGCGCAAGTGGCCGGACTGTTCGATGTCATCGTCATCAGCGGTTCGGTGGCAGAGGTGCCTGAGGGGCTCAAGCACAAACTCAAGCCAGGCGGGCGGCTCAGCGCCATCGTCGGCAGCGAACCGGTCATGAGCGCTACCCTGATCACCCGGGTGGGCGAGCAAGCCTGGCGCACCGAGCAGAAGTGGGAAACGCTGGCGCCCCGGTTGCGCCACTTCCCGGCGCCCACCTCCTTTCGCTTCTGAGGGGCGGCAGACGATGGTGCAAGACCTCCCGCTCGAGCAGTTCAGTGCCTGGTGCCAAGCCCAGGATGGCCTGCCTGTGGTCCTCGATGTTCGCGAGCCCTGGGAGATACAGACCGCCTCGGTTCGAGCGCAAGGTTTTGAAGTGCAAACCCTGGCCATGGGCGACGTTGCTTCGCGCCTGCATGAACTGCCTCGCCACCGTCCGATCGCCTGCCTGTGCCACCATGGCATGCGCAGCCGGCAAGTGGCTCGCTACCTGCAGCAGCAGGGTTTCGATCCGGTGGTCAATCTGCAAGGGGGCATTGACGCCTGGTCCACCCTGCTTGACCCCGGCGTGCCGCGCTACTGAACCCTCACCCCTGAGACCGCCATGAAAGCTCACCTCTCTTCCACCGGCATTTCCGGCCTGCTTGTCGGTACTGCCATGATGCTGGGCGGTTCGGGCGCCTGCGCGCAAAGCCTGATGGAACTCTATGAAGCGGCGCGCGACTACGATGCCGCCTTTCAGTCCGCCCGCTTGCAGTACGAGGCCAATCTGGCCCGGGCCGAACAAGGCAAGGCCGGTATGCGCACCGCAGCCAATTTGAGCGCCGGCCTGAGCTACACCGACCAAGACGGGAGTCCGAGCAGCCTCAAGCGGCAATTTGAAACGCGCACCATGACCGCCAGCGCCAGCCACCCGCTCTACCGACCCGCCAACCAGGCCGCCTTCGATCAGGCGATCAAGCAGGTGGAGTCGGCCAAGGCCCAGCTGGAGGTGGCCGAGCAAGAACTTATTTTGCGCACCAGCCAGGCCTATTTCGATGTGCTGGGCGCGCAAGACAATTTGCTGGCTGTACAGGCCCAGCGCAATGCCGTGTCTGAACAGTTGGCCTCGGCCAAGCGGCGCTTTGAGGTGGGTACCGCCACCATCGTCGACACGCGGCAAGCACAAGCGGCCTTCGACCGGATTGAAGCTTCGCGCATCCAGGCCGAAAACGATCTGGCCGTCAAACGCCTGGCCCTCGATCAGCTGGTCGGCCGCACCGGTACGCGGCCGCTGTCACTGGCCGCGCCCGTCCGCCTGGCACCGGTGCAGGGGGATGTCGGCCGTTGGGTGGACGAGGCGCAGACCGCGCATCCGAACGTGCGCAGCGCCAAGACCAATCTGGACATCGCCGAGCTTGAGGTACTGCGAGCCCAAGCCGGCCACAAACCGACCCTGGACGCCACCGCCAGCCAAAGCCTGACCGAGACGCCCAGAGGCAATGCCTCCAGTTCGGCGGTCAAAAGGGGGAACTCCACGACGATCGGTCTGAGTTTCAACCTGCCGCTGTTTGCCGGCTATGCCACGCAAAATCGCATCCGGGAAACCTTGGCCCTGAGCGACAAAGCCAAGAGTGATCTGGAAAGTGCCAAACGCACGGTGGCGCAGAGCACGCGCTCGGCCTATTTCAATCTGATCTCCGGGCTCAGCCGGGTGGAGGCCTTGCAAGCGGCCGAAGCCTCAGCACAAAGCCTGGTGGACTCCACGCGACTGGGCTACCAGGTCGGCGTGACCGTCAACCTGGATGTGCTCGATGCCCAGAGCCAGCTGTTCAACTCACGGCGCGATCTGGCCCTGGCGCGCTACGACGTGCTGATCGGGGGTCTGCGGCTGAAGCAGGCCAGCGGAAGCCTCAGCCCCAACGACCTCAAACCCATCAACCAGATGCTGGCCAAGCCCTGAGGCTACAAGTTCTCAGCACCAGGCGAGCAAGCGCTCGGCCGTTGCCTGCGCCGATCCACGGTGACGCTGCGCAAACGCCAAAGCCCGGCCCGAACGCTCGGGACCGAGCGAGTCCTCCGTCCAAGCCCGAGCCTGCTGCACCGCCGCGTCCAAATCGGACACTCGGCAGGCCGCGCCTTCTTGCAAGGCTCGATCCACCGCCTCGCTGAAATTGAAGGTGTGTGGCCCGACGATCACCGGACAACCGCAGGCGGCGGCCTCGATCAGGTTTTGTCCACCCAGCGGCAGAAAACTCCCCCCAAGCAAGGCACAGCTCGCCAGGCTGTAGTAGAAGGCCATCTCCCCAAGCGAGTCGCCCAGCCAGACGGTCCCCGCAGCCGTGGGCCACGCCAACAGCTTGTCTGCGCACTGCGAGCGCCGCCAGACGCGGTAGCCCTCACGCGAGAGCAAAGCCGCGACCTCGTCAAAGCGCTGCGGGTGGCGGGGAACGATGAGCAGATCGAAAGGCCAGGGCTGCGACAGTGGCTGCAGGGCCTTGAGCAAAAGAGCTTCCTCGCCCTCACGCGAACTGGCAAACATCAGCACCGGCCGCTCCAGCCGGGCCCTGAGCTGCGCGGCGCGCTGGCACTGCGCGTCATCGGGCATGGCATCGAACTTGAGGTTACCCAGAACCGCCTGCACCGGCGCACCGATCGCTTGCAAGCGCCGCGCATCCTCCTGGCTTTGCGCCCAGACCGCCGATAAGGCGCTGTAAGCCGGCCGAGCCAGCCAGAACCAGCGCATGGCCTGCCTGAACGAACGCTCCGAAAACCGCGCGTTGGCCAGCACCAGCGGCAAGCCGCGCGAGGCGGCCGCCCGCACCAGATTGGGCCAGACCTCGGTTTCCATCAGCACCCCCAGAGTGGGCCTGAAATGCTCAATGAATCTCGCCGTGGCCTGCGGCGTGTCCCAAGGCTGCCAGACTTGCACGTCGCCCTCGCGCAGCAACCGGGCACCTTCGGCGCGGCCCGTGGCCGTGCCATGGGTGAGCAGCACACGCAGCCCCGGCCGCTGCTCGCGCAGCACACGCAACAACACCGCAGCCGCCCGCGTCTCCCCCAAGGAAACCGCATGGATCCACAGCAGCTGCGAGGCCGTCTGCGCGGGCTGGCCGTAATGGCCAAAGCGCTCGGGAATGCACTGGCCGTAACCGGGCTCGAGTCGCGCGCGGCGAGCCAGCTTGAGCCGAAGCAGGGGCTGCATCAGCCATACAGCCGCTGAATAAACGGCCCTGATCATCCGGGATAAACCTCTTGCCACGTGCGCCACACCTCCTCGACGCTTGGCCAGGGGCTGGCGTAGAGCCATCTTTGCCTGGGCCTACCCCAGGGACCAGTCCTCCATCCCGTGTCGATGTTGTAGATTTGCACATGCGGCCGATCGAGAGCTACCGCAATATGACTCAGGCCACTATCAACGCCAATCACGCCTGCGCACAGAGACATCGCATCGATCAGGGAATCCAGAGGGAGTCTTGGCCAGACGCTGGCACATTCAAGTTGCTCGGCCATCGACTCACTCAATGTCTGCTCGGCCTGATTGCCATGAGCGAAGACGACTGCGAAGCCAGCGCGGTTCAAACGCCTGCCCAGTTCGATCCAACAAGTCATGGGCCACTGTTTGTCTGATCGGGAACTACCGTGCGCGAAAACAATCGTCTTCTTTTCTCCGCCGGCATTCACAAGACATGAATCGCTCTGCGAGATCCGGGGCACAGACCACAAACCGTAATCTTCGTCAGGAGTCCCCTCGTACCCCAGCACTTTTGCACACAGCGTGCGACTGCGTTGAACAGCATGGATATGCGGCTCAATCGAAATAGCCACATCCGCCAGCCATCGAGTTGGAGCCTCGTAGCTGGATCCCTCGGTCCGATTGGCCATCGCAAACCTCTGCCCAACCGCGGTTGTGCGCGCCACCCGAGCCACAAAAGCCGATTTAGTGAGACCCTGAAGATCAATCACCGCATCGTAAGCACTCTGGCGAAGATCGCGGACAAAGGAGGACCATTCGGCGCGGGTCAATTTGGACAGGGGCGATCTCCTCCAAGATCTAAAGCTGCAGCTGATCACCCGATCAACCCCTTCGCACCGCCGGACCAAAGGAACGAAAGCGTTCTCCACCACCCAATCAATTTGAATCCCCGGTCGCGCACGCAGCATGTCCTGCACTGCGGGCATGGCATGCACCACATCCCCCAGCGAAGACAGTTTGACAATCAGGACGCGCATGTACGGCTGCGGCTCAGTGCGCCGCCCCCTGCACCTGGGCATCGGGCTTGACCTGGCGCAGCAGGATGAGCATCTGTTCCTCGATGCGGTGCAAGGCCTCCTCGGTCTGTCCTTCAAACCGCAGCACCAGCACCGGCGTGGTGTTGGAGGGTCGAATCAAGCCGAAGCCATCGGGCCAGTCCACGCGCAGCCCATCGATGGTGGACAGCTGGGCCTGTCCGCTCCAGCGCTGCCGGCCCAACTCGATCAGGTTGGACATCAGCCGGTGCGGCTCGCCTTCGGCGCAGGCCACATTGAGCTCCGGTGTGCTGTGGCTGCTGGGCAAGGCGTTGAGCACCGCCGAGACATCGCTGCTGCGACTGAGTATTTCCAGCAAACGCGCGCCGGCGTAAGTGCCGTCGTCAAAACCGTACCAACGCTCCTTGAAAAAAACATGCCCACTCATTTCGCCGCCGAGAGGTGAATCGAGTTCACGCATGCGCGCCTTGATGAGCGAGTGGCCGGTCTTGTACATCACCGCCTGCCCTCCAGCGGCCTCAATGGCCGGAGCAAGCTGCTGAGAGCATTTGACATCGAACAGGATGGGCGCGCCCGGGTTACGGGAGAGCACATCGCGGGCAAAGAGCATCAATTGCCGGTCCGGATAGATGTTCTGCCCCTCCCGGGTGACGATGCCCAGACGGTCACCATCGCCGTCAAAAGCCAGGCCAAGCTCCGCATCGCCCCGCCGCAGTGTCTCGATCAGGTCGCGCAGGTTCTCAGGCTTGCTCGGGTCGGGATGGTGATTGGGAAAATTGCCATCGACTTGACTGAAGAGCTCGGTCACCTCGCAACCCAGGGCTCTGAAGATGCCCGGGGCCGAAGCGCCCGCCACCCCATTGCCGCAGTCAACCACGATCTTCATGGGCCGCGCCAAACGCACATCTTCAACAATGCGCTGGCGATACGCCGGCAGCACATCGATGCTCCTGACCTGACCGTGACGCGACGCTTGAGGCCAGCTCCCCGCCTGCATCGTCTGTCGCAAATCCTGGATGTCCTGGCCGTATATCGCGCGTCCGGCCAACACCATTTTGAAACCGTTGTAATCACGCGGGTTGTGGCTGCCGGTCACCTGTATCCCGCTGCGGCACTCGGTGGCGGCTGCAAAGTAAAGCATCGGGGTGGTAACCAAGCCAACATCGAGTACATCGACGCCGGCCTCGGTCAGGCCGCGGATCAGGGCGGCACTCAAAGCGGGCCCGGACAAACGGCCGTCGCGACCAACGGCCACCACCGACTCGCCGGCATCGATGCAGCGGGCGCCAAAAGCGCGGCCCAAAGCATGAGCCACCGCTTCATCGAGTGTGACCGGAACGATGCCCCGGATGTCATAGGCTTTGAAAAGAGACGGTTCGAGACGCATAGGGTCTGGTGGCAAAAGCAGAAGCGGAAGACCGATGACACGCACGCCCTCGATGAGCGGCTCCGGGACGCGGCAAAACGCCGCGGGCGCACAAACTTGATTTTAGGTGCCGCCAAGACCTACAACTCCAGCCCATCGGCTGGCCGTATGATGCGCACTCGCTGGAGACACTTACATGCTGATGCGCACCCAGACCCCGGATCCGATGGTTCAGGTCCGACACCTAAGCCCGCTGGGGCCCATCCGACTGCTGGCCAGCCCCAAGGGCCTGGCCGGCCTGTGGTTCGAAGACCAGAGGCACAGGCCGGCCGAGCTCGAGAGCTTGTGGCCGCACCAATCCGAACACCCCTGCCTGCAACAAGCGCGGCAGGAACTGGACGAGTATTTCCGGGGGCAACGCCGGTCTTTTGACCTTCCCTTGGACTGGAGCTTGGGCACCGAGTTTCAGCAGCAAGTCTGGCAAGCCCTGTGCACGATTGGTCACGGACAGACCCGCAGCTACGCTCAAGTAGCCGCCAGCCTGGGCCGCCCCCAAGCGGCCCGAGCGGTGGGCCTGGCCGTCGGCCGCAATCGCATCTCCATCATCGTGCCCTGCCACCGCGTCCTGGGCAGTCAGGGCGCGCTGACCGGCTACGCCGGTGGGCTCGATCGAAAGCGCCGCCTGCTCACACTTGAAGGGTCGCTTTGAGCCTTCCACCGGCAACGGCCGAGCCCGCCTGGATTGTCCGCTTCCTCGCCTTAAGCGCTATCTGGGGATCGTCCTTCCTCTTCATGCGTCTGGCGGTTAGCGAGTTGGGTCCGGTGCCGACCGCAGCGTTGCGGGTGGCTCTGGGCGCCCTGTTCCTGCTGCCGCTGCTCCTCTGGCGCGGCCAGGCGCATCTGCTGCGACGGCGCTGGCTGCCCATCTTCTTTGTGGGCCTGCTCAACTCGGGTATTCCCTTTGCGCTGTTTGCCTTTTCTCTGCTGAGCATCAGCACCGGCCTGTCGTCCATCATCAACGCCAGCGTGCCCATGTTCGGTGCCCTGGTGGCCTGGCTCTGGCTGAGCGAGCGACCGGATCTGTGGCGCATCGTCGGCTTGGTCCTGGGTTTTGCCGGCGTGACCCTGCTGGCCTGGGATCAGGCCGCCCTGAAGTCGGGCGCGTCGAACATCCATCCGCTTTGGGCCATCGCCGCTTGCCTGGGCGCTTGCCTGAGCTACGCCATCTCCGCCAGCTTCACCCGCCTCCACTTGCAAGAGGTGCCCCCTTTGGTGGCCGCCACCGGAAGCCAGATCGGAGCCACCGTGGGCATGGCGCTGCCCGCGCTCTGGCTCTGGCCCGCAGCGGCGCCCAGCCCTACGGCGTGGTTGTCGTTACTGGTACTCGGCGTCCTGTGCACCGGCGTGGCTTACCTGCTGTATTTCCGGCTGATCAGCGACTGCGGCCCTGCACGCACGCTGACTGTGACCTATCTGATCCCGCTGTTTGCCGTCAGCTACGGCGTACTCCTGCTCGATGAGCACTTCACTGCGCAGATGGGCCTGATTGCCCTGCTCATCCTGCTGGGTACGGCCATGGCCAGTGGCCTGTTCAACCCACAATCTCTCTGGCGCAAGCGATTGTCGGCCGACCCCTAGGGCCAGGCGAACGCACGGTGTCAACCCCAGGACGACCAGGGTTTGGGCTATTGGCCCGATTTATCATCCGGCCCTTGACCGCAAACCATCGCCCATGAATCTGCCCCTTCAACAACTGACCGGCCTGCTTGCAATCGCAGCAAGTGCCTGCGCCTTCGCCGGCCCCCACGAGCATGGCGTGGCGCACCTGAACGTCGCCATCGAGGCGCAGTCCCTGGAAATCTCTGTCAAAGTGCCGCTGGAGAGCCTGTTCGGCTACGAGCGGGCACCACGCAGCGATGCTGAAAAAAAAGAGGCAGCGGCCTTGCTGGAACAGTTTAAGAAAACCCAGCCCGTCCTGGCCCTGCCCACGCACTGCAAGCCAGCGGCGCCGGCCCAGGTGAAGGCCCCGCTGATTGAGGGACAGGCCGGATCAGGTCATGGCGATCTCGAAGCGGTGTACAAGCTCCAGTGTGCCCAGACCGCCGATTTGCGGGAGATCGATGTCACGCTCTTCGATGTCTCCCGACGCATCAGCCGCGTGAAAGCCCAAATAGCCGGACCGCAGGGACAAACGCAGTCCGTGCTCAGGCGTAACAAGCGGCAACTCAAGCTCGGCCGCTGAGACCTGCGCATGAAGCCCGCGCTGGCCTTGGAGATCCGCGACCTGCGCTTTCGATGGCCGGGCCAGACGCGCGACTGCCTGCACGTCGAAGCGTTGACCCTGCAGGCCGGGCAAGGCCTGCTCGTGCGCGGAGACAGCGGCTGCGGCAAAAGCACGCTGTTATCGCTCGCTGCGGGCGTGCTGCCGGCCGGCAGCGGGCAGGTCAGCGTGCTCGGGCAGGATTGGCACAAGCTCGGTGCGAGTCGGCGCGAGAAGTGGCGCGCCGACCATGTCGGCTATTTGTTTCAGCAGTTCAACCTGCTGCCTTACCTCAGCCCGATCGACAACGTGACCTTGCCCTGCCGACTCTCCGCCCTGCGGTCGCAGCGATGCGGGGGTCAGGTGCAGCGACACGCCGAGCTGCTGCTGGAAGCCCTGGGTCTTGGACCTGAACTGTGGCGACGACCGGCCGCGCAGCTGTCGGTGGGCCAGCAGCAGCGGGTGGCAGCGGCGCGGGCGCTGATCGGCCAGCCCGAATTGGTGATTGCGGACGAGCCGACTTCGGCCCTGGATGAACGCCGACGCGACGCGTTCATGCAGCTGCTGCTACAACAGTGCGAGCGCGCAGGCAGCGCCCTGCTGTTTGTCACCCATGATCACCGCTTGAGCGTCCACTTCGATCAAGTGCTCGAACTGCCGGGGCGCGTGGAGTCCCCGGTATGAAAGGCCTGTGGTCCCTGGCCTGGCGCAGCGCCTGGAGCCGGCGCTACGGTCTGTCGTGGGTGGCGCTGTCCATCGCCCTGGCCACCTTCCTCATGTTGTCCCTGGAACAGCTGCGACATGACGTGCGGCAGCATTTTGCGCAGTCGGTCTCCGGCACTGATCTGATCGTCGGCGCACGCACCAGCAGCACCGCTCTGCTTTTGTACTCGGTGTTTCGTATCGGCAATGCCACCCAGAACATACGCTGGAGTAGCGTGCAGGCGCTCGCGGCCGATCCGGCCGTGGCCTGGGTCATCCCCATTTCGCTGGGCGATTCCTTTCGGGGCTACCCGGTGGTGGCCAGCACGCAAGCCTTGTTCCAGCACTTTCGCTACGGCGAGCGTCAGCGGCTCGAGTGGGTGCAAGGACGCCCCTTTGAGGACGTTTTCGATGCCGTTGTCGGGGCCGAGGTGGCGCAGCGTCTGGGCCTTCGCGTGGGCCAAGCCATCACCCTTAGTCACGGCACCGGTGCCTTTGAGGCCAGCAATCACGACGACAAGCCCTTCACCGTCACCGGCATCCTGGCACGCACCGGCACGCCGGTAGACCGCTCGGTGCACATCAGCTTGGAGGGGATGGAAGCCCTGCACGTGGACTGGGTCGCGGGCATGCCCGCGCGCGAAGGCCTCAGTGCCGCGCAAGTGCGGCAAATGGACCTTCAGCCCAAATCGGTCACTGCGGTGCTGCTCGGCCTCAAATCGCGGTCGGCTGTTTTTTCCATGCAGCGCAGTGTCTCCTCCTTCCAGGCCGAGCCTTTGATGGCCATCTTGCCGGGGGTTGCACTTGATGAACTGTGGAACACCCTGGCCACCGGCGAGCAAGTCCTCGAACTGATGGTCTGGATCGTGGCTATCGTCAGTCTCTTGGGGCTGGTGGCTGCCATCAGCGCCGCATTGGAGCAGCGCCGACGCGAACTGGCGGTGCTGCGCTCCCTCGGGGCCGGGCCGGCGCGCGTTTTCGCCCTGCTGCTCATCGAAGGGCTGATCGTCACCACGACAGCGGCCCTGGCGGGCGTCTTGCTGACCGTGCTTGTCCTGCTCGGACTGGGTGACTGGATCGGCCAGCATTACGGCATCACCATATCACTGCGTGGCCCGCTGAACAGCCAGCTCCTGATGCTGGCGGGCATCGTGTTGGCCGGCGTGGCCGCCAGCGCTCTGCCCGGCTGGCGCGCCTACCGCCTCTCCAGCGCCGACGGTCTGCAGCCCCGACAATAGCGTCATGAATTTGCTCAGACGCCAATGGCTGCAAGGACTGGTCGCCAGCCTGATGGCTGGCGGGGCCTTCGCACAGGTCCGCGGCAACTACCGCACGTTGCAATGGGACGATCTGCTCCCAGCTGGCTGGGATCCGCGATCGGCGCTGGGCGGCATTGATGTCAGCCGCATCCCCGAAGGCAGCGCCGAGGAACTCGAACTTCAGCGCAAGATGCGCAAGATCTGGGACAACGCACCGGTACGCCCCGAGCTCGAAGGCCAGCGGGTGCGGCTACCGGGCTATGTGGTGCCGCTCGAATACAGCACCGGAGCGATTCGCGAGTTTCTACTCGTGCCTTATTTCGGCGCCTGCATACACACCCCGCCGCCGCCGGCCAATCAGATCGTCATGGTCCGGTTGCAACGGGCTGCGCGCATCCGCACCATGGATGCCTGCTGGGTGGCCGGTGTCCTGGGCATCGAGCACAGCACCAGCGACTGGGGCGTAAGCGGCTACGCCCTGATCGGACACCAGGTCGACGAATACCGCGGCCCGCGCAAACCTTGAGGCTGCGCCAGTAGCCTCAGGCGCTCTGACGCAGCCACTGCGACAAAGGCTGGCGCTGGCACTGTTCGGGCCAACGACCCTCGAAGACCGACACCACAAACAGAGCCACCCGGTCCAGTTGCGGCACGACCTGCACCTGCCAGGTCTTGCGATCGTCGGCTTCATGGCCCCGCACGGCATCGGCCAGGGCCGTTCCAGCGCTGGCCAGACCCTCGGAAATCAGGAAGTCCAGATCGCTGGCGGCGTAGTAGAAGGGGTCCAGCTCGAAGGCGTCTATGACCGTCTGGGCCATCGCCTGGGCGCCTCCCTTCCCGTGCCACGCACCCGCCCCCCGGGCCAAGGCCAGAGATACCTGCTCCTGCTCGGCCAGCAAGGGGCCGAATCCGCTTTGACCGAGCAAAAGCCTGACCCGTGCCACCAGGGCCCTGTGCACCAGATGCCTGAGTGCCGAACGAGACAATTTGGACAAGACAACTCCTTACCGGGCCCCAGGCGAAGGGCCCCAAGCCCCGAAGTGTCGCCCAAATGGGTGTCCCAGGAGCCTGGCCGGCCCTCAAACCGTCCCACGCCCCTTGCGCCAGCACGGTGCGATAGACTCGGGCCTGCTAAAGGAGTTGCCATGCCCGGACTTTTGCCCCTGATTGATCCCGACGGATTGCTCGAATTTTCGGTCGTCTACACCGACCGCTCGCTCAACCACATGTCCAAACGCTTTCAAGGCGTGATGCGTGACATCTCCCGTATGCTCAAGGAGGTGTACCAGGCCCACCGCGTGGCCCTGGTGCCCGGCAGCGGCACCTTCGGCATGGAGTCGGTCGCGCGACAGTTTGCAAGCGGCAAGCATGTGTTGGTCGTGCGCAATGGCTGGTTCAGCTACCGCTGGACGCAGATTTTCGAGATGGGTCAGATCCCGGCCAGCCACAGCGTGATGAAGGCGCGTCGCACCACAGAAGGCAGCCAGGCCCCCTGGGCCCCGGCCCCCATCGCCGAGGTGGTGGCCGCCATCGCCGCACAAAAGCCCGCCGTGGTCTTTGCGCCCCATGTGGAAACATCGGCCGGAATGATGCTCTCCGACGACTACCTGCGTGCGCTGGCCGATGCGGTGCATGCCTATGGGGGGCTGCTGGTGCTCGATTGCGTGGCCTCCGGCGCGATGTGGGTGGACATGCGTTCCACCGGCGTCGATGTCCTGATCACGGCCCCCCAAAAAGGCTGGAGCAGCTCGCCCTGCTGTGCCATGGTCATGCTCAGCGAGAGAGCCCGCACCGCAATCGACCAGACCCAGAGCACCACCTTCTCCATGGATTTGCGCAAGTGGCTGCAAGTCATGGAAACCTACGAGGCCGGTGGTCACGTGTACCACACCACCTTGCCCACAGACGCCTTGGTGCGTCTGCGCGAGGTGATGCTCGAGACCGAGGCCTATGGTTTTGCCAAAGTTCGCCAGGAACAGATCGAACTCGGGCGGCAGGTGCGACTGCTCCTGGCGCAAGCCGGCTACCCCAGCGTGGCGGCCCCCGGATTCGAGGCGCCGGGCGTGGTGGTGAGCTACACCACCGACCCGGACATTCAATCCAGCAAGAAATTCATCGCCGCAGGTCTGCAGACGGCCGCCGGCGTGCCGCTCCAGTGTGACGAACCGGCCGACTTCCGCACCTTCCGCCTCGGTCTGTTCGGGCTCGAAAAGTGGCACCATGTCGATCGCACGGTCGACCACCTCAAGGCGGCGCTGGCCCAGTTGCACTAAAGTAGCTCCCGCGCAGCCTAACGCGCTGAATTGACACCGCTTGACGACAAGCCGGCCTAACAGTGCCGACCCTGTAGCGCGAACGCGCCAATCGCTGTAGAGTCGAGCTCAGGAAACCCGAAAAAAGAGGGCGCCGGATCCGACCGCGATCCGAGACGACAAACAAGGGCAGGAGTAGTGGCATGCCGGCACCGCGGCTACCCGCGCACATCAAGGAAGCTTTGCTTCGCGTCTTGCACGCACCCGATAAACGGGTGCCCAGGTACACCATTGTCTGGAGCGAGGGCGACGTGCACCTGGAGGTCGCCTATCTCACCGATGACGAGCAGCAACAGCGCTTGCTGACCCAGCTGACGGAGTTGCGCGAGCGGGTCGAGGACGGCGAATTCATCGATGGCGTGAGGTGGACCGTGTTCTTCCCGGAACGGGCCGATGGCAGCTATGGTGAACCCCTGGTACTGGGCAACCCGAGCGCCGAGGAGCTGCGCAGGGCCCTGGACAAGGCCCGAGCCCAGCGCGAAGGGCTGGCCTCGGTCGAGCGCGCGCGCATGTCTTCCAAAGACGAAGGCTGACCCCCACTGCACCGCCACGGGGCGGCTCAGGCGTTGTGACCGCCCCCCGGGCCAGAGGCTAAGATCGCCGCTCTTAAAAAGGCCTTTGCGTGCTGTCCTATCTGACCCTCCCCGTCACCGCCTTCCAGCAAAACTGTTCGCTCATCTGGGACGAGCAAAGCCGACAGGCCGCCGTCATCGATCCCGGCGGTGATCTCGATCGCCTGCTGACTCAGGTGGAGCGACTCGGGCTCAGGCTCGAACAAATCTGGCTGACCCATGCGCACATCGATCATGCCGGCGGCACCGGCGAGCTGGCCCGGATGCACAAGCTGCCCATCATCGGCCCACATCCGGGCGATCAATTCTGGATCGATGCCCTGCCCCAGCAAAGCGTGATGTTCGGCTTTCCACGGGCCGAAGCCTTCACCCCAACGCGATGGCTGCATGAGGGCGACACTGTCTCTATCGGGGCACACACCCTGCAGGTACGTCACTGCCCCGGGCACACCCCCGGTCATGTGGTGTTCTATTCGCCCGATTTGAAGCGCGCTTTTGTAGGTGATGTGCTCTTTGCCGGGAGCATCGGCCGCACCGATTTTCCGCAAGGCAACTTCGATCAGCTCGTCGACAGCATACGCAGCAAGCTCTGGCCCCTGGGCGATGAGACCATCTTCATCCCCGGCCATGGCCCCGAGAGCAGCTTCGGCGAAGAAAGGCGCAGCAATCCCTTCGTTGCCGACGACTGAACCCCAAAAAAGACAATAAGCCCAAAGAAAAACGCGCCCGAAGGCGCGTTTTTGCTAGGTACTTGGCGGAGTGGACGGGGCTCGAACCCGCGACCCCCGGCGTGACAGGCCGGTATT
>CAZCSD010000003.1:0-68549 GCA_964501235.1 uncultured Polaromonas sp.
GCCTTGCTTCGCTGGGCCAGCCATGCCCATCAGCCCACGGTGACCGACCGTTCCCGCGTATTGCTGCAGTTTGACGGGCCAAAGGGCCACGTGCAGTTGTTGGTCATGGCCAATACCGCCCGCAATCCTCTGGACATCAGCCTGTACGAAGGCCTTTGCAAAGCCGGACACACAGCGGGCAAGATACCATCGGCTGGCCCGTCGCCCGGGCCCGCTGTTGTACCGGCCGAAGCTTCGCCCATCCCTGGCGACACTGTGGCACGCGGCACCATGCGGCTGGACCACAGCCTGTCGGCTGATTGGCGCTCGCGCTTGAGCACAAGCGCAGCCGCAGAAGGTGCAGGGCGCGCGGCTTCGGCGATGCCGGCCGGCGGGCCTTGAGGCGACTCAGCGGTGGTTTGTCCGTCAGGGTCTTGCGCTCAAGACCGAAGAGGAGGCGTGGCGATCGCGCCACTGGCGGATCAGTACCGGCACCATCAGAGCCAGTCCCACCAGGGACACCCAAAGCCCTGGGGCCACCAGACACAAGGCGGCCAGATAACCCAGTGTCTGCTCCCAGGGCCTCATCCGGGTCAGCATGTATCGGCTCAAGGTCGCTGCGAGCACAGTGATGCCAACAATGCAGCCTGTGAAAGTGATCACAAAGTCAGTCCAGTTGAAACCCTTGGCCACCAGCAGCAAAGAGGGCGAGAACACAAACACAAACGGCACCAGGGCTTTGGCCAGCCCGAGTTTGAAGGCCTGATTGCCGGTGCGAAAAGGATCCCCGCCCGCCATACCAGCGGCCGCGTAGGCCGCCAGTGCCACCGGCGGCGTGATGTCGGCCAGCACGCCGTAGTAGAAGACGAAGAAATGCGCCACCAGCGGCTCCACGCCCAGCTGCACCAGGGTGGGCGCTGCCACTGTCACCATGATGATGTAGTTGGCTGTGGTTGGGATACCGCAGCCCATCAGGATGCACACCACGCCGGTCATGATGAGCGCGGCCAGCAGCGTGAGCGTCTGCATGCTGGACCAGCCCGCCGGCAGGATCATGCTGGCCCAGCCCGCGGCCGTTTGCGCCCACTGCGTGATGATGAAGCTGACCTTAAATCCCACGCCGGTGAGCGTGACCACACCAATTACGATGCCCACAGTGGCCGCTGCTGCGCCCACGGCCAGGGCATATTTGGCCCCGGTCTCGAAAGCCTCCACCAGCACCGCCGCTTCAATGCGACCGCGCAACTGCGCCCAGCGGTGCAGCAGTGCCCACAGCAGCACCCCGGCCGCAAAAAGACCGAGCTTGATCAGTTCGCTGTGCGCGCCCCAATCCACGAAGGCCAGCAGGCCCAGCAGCAGGTGCAGCAGCACCAGCGCCAGCCACTGCACCGGCCGATTGCCCTGCACCTGCGTTGTCAGGCCGACGATGATGCACGAGGCAATGCCGGTAAAAGCGGCCAGGTAGGGCGTGCGCCCGGAAACCAGGATGCTGATCAAAAGCACCAGCGGAATCAGGGTGGGCCAGCGCTGGCGCAGCGACTGACGCAGGCGCGGCATCTCCTCTTCGGTCAGGCCGCGCAGTCCATCGCGCTTGGCCACAAAGTGCACCTGCATGAACACCCCGAAGAAATGCATGAAGGCCGGAATGGCCGCCGCCGCAATGATGTTCTGGTAGGGGATGTTGAGAAACTCCACCATCAGGAAGGCCGCCGCACCGAGCACGGGCGGTGTGATCTGCCCGCCGGTCGATGCCGCCGCTTCCACCGCGCCGGCAAACTCGCGCCGGTAACCGACCCGGATCATGGCTGGAATGGTCAGCGAGCCGACCGTCACCGCGTTGGCCACCGAAGAGCCGCTGAGCATGCCAAAGAGGGCCGAGCCAAACACGCTGACCTTGGCCGGACCGCCCGCGTAGCGACCGGCCACGCTGGAGGCGATATCGAGAAACAGCTGCCCCAGGCCGATGCGCGTGGCCAGCACGCCAAAGAGCACGAAGTGAAACACATAAGTGGCCACCACGCCGACGGCCACGCCATAGATGCCCTGGCTGGTGAGGTACTGGTGGTTGATCATCTGCGACCAACTGGCCCCCGCATGCTTGAGCAGGCCCGGGAAATAGGGTCCGGCCAGCGCATAGGCGGTAAAGCACAGGGCAATCACTGGCAAGGGCCAGCCCATGGATCGGCGCGTGGCTTCGAGCAGCGTGACAAACAGGATGGAGCCAAACAGCACATCCCAGAAGCCCGGGTTGCCCACCCGGAAGGCCAGGTCGTCAAAGATCCAGGGGATGTAGAGCACGCTCAAGGCCACGGCGATGGCCAGCAGCCAGTCCCCAAGCGGCACACCGCCGGGGGCCCAGAGACTCGATCGCGGCGCCTGCTCACGCCGGGTGGCCGCAAACACCAGGAAGATCAGGCCCAGCACAAAAGCCAGGTGCACACCGCGATGCGTGGTCTCGCGCAGCAGCCCAAACCCGGCGGTGTAGAAATGAAACAGCGACAGCGCAATAAGCAGGCCGCGCACGATCCAGGTGGCCGGAGGCACCACCGGCCGAAAACGCATCTCGGGGTCAAACTTTTGCTCGAGCTCCTGCAGCTGCCGGGCGTCGAGTTCTGGGCTGGGGTTCATGGCAGTAAAAAGCGGGCCACGCCTTCGAGGGCCTGGCCCGCCTGTGGGTCAGGGGGTCAAGGATGCAATCATCGACCCGGGCCGATTTACTTGATCAAACCGACTTCCTTGTAGAAACGCTCGGCGCCGGGATGGAAAGGAATGCCCACGCCCAAGACCGCATTGGAGCGGGTGATCAGCTTGCCCTTGGCATGGCCGGCGGCCAGGCGGGCTTGCGTGGCATCGCTGTAGAGGGATTTGGTGATCTGGTAGACCGTCTCGGCATCCATCTTGGCACTGGTCACCCACTGCGCTCCCACCGCCATGGTGGTGGCCGCCGGCACATCCTTGTAGGTGCCAGCAGGGATGCTGTCAACAGCCAGATAGGGGTTGGCCTTGCGCAGCGTCTCGGCCTGCGGGCCGGTCAGGCTGACGAGCTCAATCCCAGTGCCGCTGGAGGCCAGCTCGGCGATGGCGCCGGCCGGTGCACCGCCCACAAAGAAAAAGGCATCGAGGCTGCCGTCCTTGAGCTTATCGGCCGCCTGATTGGGCTTGATGTAGTCAGGTTTGACATCGGACTCCTTGAGGCCCCAGGCCGCCAGAACCGCGCGTGCATTGACCAGGGTACCTGAACCGGGCTCGTCCAGGGCCACCCGCTTGCCCTTGAGGTCGGATACCGTCTTGATGCCCGATCCGCGCTTGACCACCAGGTGGATGCTTTCGGGGTAGAGATTGGCGATCATGCGCAGATCGCTCATGCGCGGCTTGCCCTCGAAAATGCCGGTGCCCGTGAAGGCCCAGGTGGCCACATCCGACTGCGAAAAGCCCGATTCCATGGCGCCGCCCATGATGGCATTGACATTGGCCACCGACCCGTTGGAGGCTTGCGCGGTGACCACCAGCTTGCCCGGCTGGCTGACCGAATTGGCAATCATGCCGCCAACCGGATAGTAGGTGCCGGCTGTGCCCCCGGTTCCGATGCGGAAGAACTGTTGCGCCTGGGCGCTCAGGGCCATGGCGGCCGACAGGCCCAGGGCCGCGAGGAAACGAGAAAACTTCATGGAAGGACTCCTAAAAGAGCAAGGTTTTAACACGGGGGGTCAGGGGGCCACAATCAGGACAACTACCGGCTGTCGGGGGCCTACCCTCAAGGCCTTGCTCTGGGTCCGTAAAACGCGCCGGTGCGGGGCAAAGGTCTGGTTTGCCTTCAGTGTGGGCGCGAGCTACGGCTAAGATGGGGTGCTCCAGGTGCTGTTGGAGTCAAGCGTGGCCTCACTCCCTATCGTCCAAAAATCGCCTTATCCCGTGGCCGTTGAAGCCGGTAAATGCTATTGCGGGTGCCCGTGTGGCCATAGCGAGAATCAGCCTTGCCCCTTCAGCCGAGTTCATAACCCGCTCTGACCATGTACATCCCCGCCCACTTTTCAATCCAAAGCCCAGAGGTTCTGCACAAGATCGTTCGCGACCATCCTTTGGGGGTGTTGGTCACCCAGACCCCCGAGGGGCTCGATGCCAACCACATCCCCTTTGAGCTCGATGTCGATCGGGGCCTCCTGACAGCGCATGTGGCGCGCGCCAATCCGGTCTGGAAGCAGTGTGTCGACGGCGCGGATGTCTTGGTCATCTTTCGGGGCAGTGAGAGCTACATCTCGCCCAACTGGTATCCCAGCAAACACGAGCTGCACCGGCAGGTTCCGACTTGGAACTACGAAGTCGTGCACGTGCATGGCCGTCTGCGGGTGCAAGACGAAGAAAGGTTCGTGCGGGGCGTGGTGGCTCGCTTGACGCGCACCCATGAGGCCGCCGAGCCCCAGCCCTGGAAGATGAGCGATTCAGCCCCCGACTACATCGATGGCATGCTCAAGGCCATTGTGGGAATTGAAGTGGCCATTACGCGATGGGAGGGCAAGTCCAAGCTCAGCCAAAATCGGGAAGACAGGGACCGGCTCAACGCCGCCGACACGCTGGCCAGGCAAGGCAACGCGGAGCTGGCTCAGTCCATGCGCCAGGCCAAGTAAGTTTTTATTTGAAGTTTTATCAGAACGGAGCGCGTGATGGCAACCACCCTCACCTCCTGGCGGCTTGTTGTTGGCGGGGCTCTGGCGGCGGTGGTGCTGCTGCTGGCGGGCTGCGCAGCGCAGCCGACGTCGCTGGCTTACAGCGCGCCCTTGCAACCCGAGGGCTCATCGGGTTACACCGCCAAGCCGGGCTGGCGCTACTCGAAGCAGGCGGTCGCCGCTGCCAATCCTCTGGCCACCGATGCCGGCTTGCAGGTGCTGCGGGCGGGGGGCTCGGCGGTCGACGCTGCCATCGCGGTGCAGATGGTGCTCACGCTGGTCGAGCCGCAGTCCAGTGGCATCGGTGGCGGAGCGTTTTTGCTCTACCACGACGGTCGCAAGGTCGAGGCCTGGGACGGCCGCGAAACCGCGCCTGCATCGGCGCATGAAGGTATGTTTTTATCGGGCGAGGGCAAGCCGCTGCCCTTCATGGACGCGGTGATGCGACCGCAGGCGGTGGGTGTACCTGGCGCGGTGCGCATGCTCGAGCAGGCGCACAAGCAGCACGGCCGCCTGCCGTGGGCGCTGTTGTTCGAGCCTGCGATTGTGCTCAGTGAGCAGGGCTTTCGAGTCAGCGCCCGGTTGCATGCCCAACTCATGGCCGAGCAGGCCCTCAAGCGCGACCCGGTCGCTGCCTCCTACTTCTACAACCCGGCCGGTGAGCCCTGGCCGGTCGGACATGTGCTGAAGAATCCCGAATTGGCGGCCGTGCTGCGACAGATTGCAGCCAGGGGCTCGCAGGCCCTGCACGAGGGGCCTGTGGCCCAGGCCATTGTTGATGCGCTGCGGCCGGCCCCCGGCGCCGCACCAGCGATGACGCTGAAGGACTTGGCCGGCTATCGTTCGGTCAAGCGCGACCCGATGTGCCACGCCTACGCGGCGCCTGCGACGGGCGGCGTGCCGCCGGCCGGGGCAGATCGTGCATTGCGTGTGTGCGGCTTTCCGCCGCCGAGCTCGGGGGCCGTGGCAGTCGGTCAGATCCTGGGCATCCTCTCGCACACCCCGGCGCACACCGTGCCCTTGGGCCAGGCCAGGGGCGGCGTGCCTGGTACCCGTGCTGCAGCGCCTGCGGCCGACTGGCTGCACTTTTACACCGAGGCGGCGCGGCTGGCTTTTGCTGACCGGGCCCAGTACCTGGCCGACCCGGACTTCGTGCCGGCCCCGGCCGGTGGATGGCAGGCTCTGCTCCATCCCGCGTATCTGCGCTCTCGGGCGGGGCTGATCGGCGCCAACAGCATGAAGACGGCCCAGCCGGGCGACCCCGCCGCTGCGCGCGCTGCACGGGCTTCAGAGCCTCATGCCTTGCGCTTTGCATCCATGCCCGATCAGCCCGAATACGGCACGAGCCATATCAGCATCATCGACCGCTACGGCCACGCCCTGGCCATGACCACCACCATCGAGGCGGCTTTTGGTGCCCGTCGCATGGTCAGCACCGATCCATCGCGTCCCGGCGGTTTTTTGCTCAACAACCAGCTCACCGACTTTAGCTTTGTGCCCTCAGATGCGCAGGGCCGGCCGGTGGCCAATCGGGTGCAGGCCGGAAAGCGCCCGCGCTCGTCGATGTCGCCCACCTTGGTGTTCGACGCGAGCAGCGGTGAGCTGCTGATGAGTCTGGGCAGTCCGGGCGGGGCGCAAATTATTCACTTCACCGCCAAGGCGCTCTACGGCATGTTGCACTGGGGCTTGAGCCCACAGCAGGCGATCGACTTACCCAATTTCAGCTCGCTCAATGGTCCGTCTCTGCTGGAGGCCGGGCGCTTTGATCCCGCCACAGTCGAGGCGCTGCGCGCCCGCGGAGCCGAGGTGCGCGAGCTTGAACTCACCAGCGGCTTGCAGGCCTTGCGTCGCTCACCGGGCGGTCTGGAGGGCGGGGCCGACCCGCGCCGCGAGGGTGTGGTGCTCGGCGATTAAGGCGGCGCGGCGCTTGCCGCGTAGAGGGTTTTCCCGGTTGCTGCCATGGATCAGCGATGGAACGATAAATTGCTGACACTCACTCATATCAAGGAGACCCCGATGAAACAAAATCCTGCTCAAGATCGTCGTGCTGTCCTCGGTGGCTTGGCGGCCGCCGGTCTGGGCGCGCTGTTGCCCCTCGCTGCACGCGCGCAGGGTGCCTGGCCCAATCGCCCGGTGACCATGGTCTGCCCCTGGGGTGCCGGCGGCGGTACCGATGCCACGGCGCGTATCGTGGCGGCCATCCTTGAAAAGAATCTGGGCCAGCCCTTCAATGTGGTCAACCGCACCGGGGGTTCGGGGGTGGTCGGCCACTCGGCCATTGCGACGGCGCCGGCCGATGGGTACACCATCGGCATGATCACGGTGGAAATCACCATGATGCATCACCAGGGGCTGACCGATCTGCGGCCCACCAGTTACACCCCGTTGGCGCTGATGAATGTCGATCCACCGGGCGTGCAGGTCAACGCGGGCTCGCCCTACAAGACCATCAAGGCCCTGGCCGATGCGATCAAGGCTGCACCGGCCGGCCGCTTCAAGGCCTCGGGCACGGGGCAGGGCGGCATCTGGCACTTGGGTCTGATCGGTTGGCTTCAGGCCATGGGCTTGTCGCCTAACCATGTGCAGTGGGTTCCTTCCAATGGCGCAGCGCCGGCCATGCAGGACCTGGCAGCTGGCGGCATCGACATCGTGACCTGCTCGGTGCCCGAGGCCAAGGCGATGATCGATGCCGGCAAGGCGGTCAGCCTGGCGGTGATGGCGCCGCAGCGCAACCCGGCCTTCAAGGATGTACCCACGCTCAACGAGACGCTGGGTATCAACTACTCGGTCGGTGCCTGGCGCGGTATTGCCGCTCCGCGCAATTTGCCCGATGCGATTGCCACCCGCCTCACGGCCGAGCTGAAAAAAGCCTACGACTCGGCCGAGTTCCAGGATTTCATGCGCAACCGCGGCTTTGGCACCACCTGGGCCGATCCGGCGGGCTTTACCAAATTCATGGCCGATGGCGATCGCGCCATGGGCGTGGCCATGACGGCCGCCGGCTTGGCCAAGAAGTCCTGATCGAGGCCGCTCGACAGCTCAAACCGGATGCGCTTGCACGACACTTTGCTCGGCGCTTTGCTGGTGGCGCTGGCGGCGGCCTTTTTCGCTTACACCTTCACCTTCCCGGACATGCCGGGCCAGCGCTATGGCCCGGCCTTGTTCCCGCGGCTGATTGCGCTGGGCATCATCGCCTGCGGAATGGTGATTGCGGTGCGCGGCTGGCGTTCGGGCCGGCCGCTACTGGCACTGAGCCCCCCCTTGCGACATCTGCAGGGCTGGCTGGCTTTGCTGGCCATGCCCTTGGCCATTGTGTTTTACCTGTTGGCTGCGGAGCGTCTGGGCTTTTTACCCACGGCCACCATCGTGGTGGCGGGCTTGTGCGCCTGGCTCGGGGTTCGGCTTTGGGCAGCCCTGATCACGGGCATGCTGACCGCGCTGGTGGTGCAGTGGTTCTTTGGCTCCCTCATGCGTGTGCCCCTGCCCCGAGGCTGGTTCATGCAGCTGGTGGCAGGAGGCTGAGGGTGCGCTCTGATTTCTGGCGGCTGAGGGTCCGGGGTTCATCGCTGCGAGAGGGCTCGTGATGCACCGTGACTTTTTTGAGGTCCTGCAGTGAGTACGATGGCCGCCGCTGCCGCGCTGGTCTTTGATCCCTATGTGATCATGGTGGTGATCGGCTCGGCGATCTTCGGCATCTTTGTGGGCGCGATTCCGGGCTTGACGGCGACCATGGCCACCGCCTTGTTGGTGCCCATTACCTTCTTCATGCCGCCGGTGCCGGCTCTGGGCGCCATCGTCACGGCCAGCGCGATGGCCATTTTTGCGGGCGATATTCCGGGGGCCATGCTGCGCATGCCCGGAACGCCGGCTTCGGCCGCGTACACCGATGAGAGCTACGCCATGGCGCGCAAGGGTCAGCTCGAACTCAATCTTGGGGTCAATTTGGTGTTCTCGGTTGCCGGTGGATTGGTGGGCGTGATGTTCCTGATCCTTGCCGCGCCTTGGCTGGCTGAGGCGGCGCTCAATTTTTCGTCCTTTGAGTATTTCTGGCTGGCCTTTCTCGGTCTGAGCTGTGCCACCTTGATCACCGCCAGTGGCCGCACCCGGGCCATCTTGGCTTTGCTCATTGGCTTGGCGGTGGGTTGTGTGGGCATAGACCCGGTGGCAGGCCATCCACGCTTTACCTTCGGCAATGTGGATCTGATGTCGGGCATCAGTTTTATCCCCACCATGATCGGAGCCTTTGCTGTCAGCGAGCTCCTGCGCGGCTCCATATCGACCGAGGCCATGGGTGTGATGGTGCAAGAAAAAGTCGGGGCGCTGTTCAAGGGCATCGGCGAGGTGACGCGCCGTTACTGGCGTAATTTCCTGCGTGGCTCGGTGGTGGGGACGGCCATAGGGGCCTTGCCCGGTGCAGGTGCCGATATTGCGGCCTGGATTTCGTACGCTATGGCCAAGCGTTTTTCAAAGGAGCCCGAGAAGTTTGGTACCGGCCATGTCGAAGGGGTCGTGGAGTCGACTTCGTCCAACAACTCAGCCCTGGGTGGTGCCTGGATCCCGGCTTTGGTCTTTGGCATCCCGGGCGATTCAATTACTGCCATCGTGATTGGTGTGCTCTATATGAAGGGTATGAATCCGGGGCCCACCGTGTTTCTGCAAAACCCGCAGCTCATCTACGCAGTCTTCATGATCTTTATCGCCGCCAATCTGCTGATGCTGCCTCTGGGCTGGGCTGCGATCAAGGGAGCGGGGCGTCTTTTGCGTGCGCCCCGTCGCATTCTTCTGCCCATCATTTTGTTGTTCTGCATCGTGGGCTCCTTTGCCATCACCAACAGCCCCTACGGTGTTTTGGTGATGCTGGTCTTCGGTGTGATCGGTTGGCTCATGGAAGAAAACGGCATCCCGGTGGCGCCCCTGGTGCTGGGGATCGTTCTGGGTGAGTTACTCGAGCAGAGTTTTCTGACTTCCATGATGAAGGCCGATGGTGACCCGACCGCGTTTTTTACCCGCCCGATTGCCGGCACGCTGGGCGTGCTGACCCTCATGATCTGGGCGGTGATGGCCTGGCGGACCTTGCGCGGATCGTCCAAGGCGCAGTCCTGAGCAAGCTGCCGCGATCATGCCCGGCCAGGAGCCGTTATGCACGTACCCCCAGCCCCTATGACCGAATTGCTCGGGCGCGTTGCGGTCATGCCCATCATCTGGATTCACGACGCTGAGCGTGCCGTGCCTGTGGCGCGGGCCTTGGTTGAAGGCGGCGTGACGGTCTTTGAGGTCCTCATACGGACCCCCGCAGCCTTGGCAGCCATTGCCGCTATCCGGCGGCAGGTTCCCGAGGCCACAGTAGGAGCCGGGACTTTGCTGCGCGCGGCCGATGTGCAAAGCGCGCTCGACGCGGGCGCCCAGTTTGGTGTTTCACCAGGCCTGTTGCCCGATCTGGCCCAAGCGGCGGTGGACAAGCAGTTGCCCTTGCTGCCCGGTGTGTGGACCGCCAGTGAGGTCATGCAGGCCCTGACCTGGGGCTTTGAGGCACTCAAGCTCTTTCCTGCCAATGGCCTCGACGGTGTCAAGCAAATCGAGCATCTGCAAGGCGTGTTCCCGCGTGCACGCTTTTGCCCGACCGGCGGCATCAAGCCCGAACACATTGCCAGCTACCTGGCCTTGCGGGCTTGCCCGACGGTCGGTGGCAGCTGGGTCACCCCCGGACCCCTGGTGGCCGCTGGCGACTACGAGGCCATCACCGCCCTGGCCCGGCGAGCGGCCGCTTTTGCCGCATCGCGACCGCAATGACAGTGGGTCCGCGCAGGCCACGCGCGATCGCCGTGGGCGGCGTCTGTGTGACCCGTATTTATCAGGTTGACCAGATACTCACTGCGCCGGCCAAGATCCTGGCCCGGCGTCTGGTGGAGGTGGTCGACGGCATGGCCTTGTCGGCCCTGTGCGCTTTTGCGCGGCTGGGTGGACAGGGCGCGATTTGGGCACGCTGCGGCGAGGACGAGCAGGGTCGGGCCGCGCGTGCTTCGCTACAGGCCGAGGGGCTCGATGTTTCAGGCTTGCACACGGTGCCTGGGACCGCTTCCTCACGGGCCTGCGTGATCGTCGATGCCACTGGAGAGCGGTTGGTGATTCCTTTCCATGATCCTGCGGTGGATCCATCGGCCGATTGGTTGCCGCTGCAGGATCTGCAGGGTGTTGACATGGTCTTGTGCGATGTGCGTTGGCCGCAAGGGGCTCAGGCCGCCATGCGCGCGGCGCGGCAGGCGGGCGTGCCATGCATGCTCGATGGTGAAATCGCCGCCCCGGGTGTGATGGAAAAGCTGCTCCCTCTGGCCACGCATGCGGTGTTTTCGGATGCGGGCTTGTTGGACTTCACGGGTGCCGCTTCAGTCGAGGCCGCTCTGCTCGAAGTGGCTGCCGGTCATAGCGGGCATGTGGGCGCGACCTGCGGCGTGCACGGGTATGCCTGGGTTGAAGACGGCGTTGTGCGACGGATACCTGCCCCGTCGGTGAAGGTGGTCGACACTCTGGCCGCGGGCGATGTTTTTCACGGCACCTTTGCGTGGGCCCTGACCGAAGGCCACGACATTGCCAGCGCCGCACGCTTTGCCTGTCACGCTGCTTCGCTCAAATGCACGCGCTTTGGCGGGCGTCTGGGTTGTCCGACCCGGCAGGAGCTGGAGGCCTTCATGGCTGGGTCGTCCGAGCTTACCCCAGCAGAGCCGCTGACTTGACCTGACACCACAGGCGTGCGCCTTCCTTCAGCGAGAGTTCATGGAGGGCCCGATGAGTCACCCGGGCCAGTATGACGGACCCCGCGCACTGGAGGCGAACCAGGGCTTGCGAGGGATGCGCGTCTGCGTGGATGCTCTCGATCACGCCAGCGATCCTGTTTTGCAGGGTATTCGGATCCTCATTCGAGAGGGACAGGCTCACATCGCGCGCCAAGATTCGGACACGGACGGTCTGATCGGACTTCAGTTCGGTCTTTGGCTCGCGCACCCACAGCTCGCCCCCCTCGAAGGCCAACTGCACCAAATGCCAGCGCTCATCGCGGCGTACCACCCGGCCTTCGATGACTGTGCCGGCCTGCTCTCCGACGGCCAGTGCGACTTGGGGATGGGTCAGCGCCTCTTGGACCGAGGCACTGGCGCTGACCGCGCCCTGGTCCAAAGCCACGACATGGTCGGCCAGGTGTGCCAACTCGTCCATGGAGTGGGTCACATACAGCGCCGGGATGCGCAGCTCCTGATGCAGGCGCTCCAGCCAGGGCAGGATTTCATCTTTACGGGCCGGATCGAGCGAGGCCAGGGGTTCGTCCAGCAGCAGCAGGCTCGGCTGCAGAGCCAGCGCGCGCGCAATAGCCACCCGCTGCCGCTCGCCGCCGGACAGGCTGGCCGGCCAACGATCTTGAAGGTGGCCAATCCCCAGCAAGTCCACGGCCTCGGACAGGGCCCGGGCCGAGCCCTCTTTGCGTGCGCGGCGCTGACCGTAGCGCAGGTTGTCGGCCACGCTCAAGTGATCAAACAGGCTGGCCTCCTGAAACACATAACCCAGATCGCGCTGCCAGACCGGTGTGAAGAGGCGCTGCGCGCTGTCTTGCCAGACCGTCTGGCCCAGTTGCACGCGGCCCCGAGCCCGCTCCAGTCCGGCCAGACAGCGCAGCAGCGTTGTCTTGCCCGAGCCCGAGGGCCCAAAGACCCCTGTGATGCCCTGGCCCGGCAAGCGCAGGTCGACGCGCAGTCGAAAGCCGTCGCGGGGCAGATCCAGCGCCAAGTGCAGGTCGGGCACGGGGTTCATGTGCGCGATCGAAGGCGTTTGCCTTGCAGCCGCATCAAGGTCCACAAGGCCAGAAATGAGAACAGCACCATGCCCGCGGACAGAACATGGGCCTGCGCGTACTCCATGGCTTCAACATGGCCGTAGATTTGCGTCGATACCACCCGGGTTTGGCCCGGTATATTGCCGCCGACCATCAGGACCACGCCAAACTCGCCTACCGTGTGTGCAAAGCTCAGCACCGCCGCTGTCAGAAGACCGGGCCGCGCCAGCGGCAAGGCCACGGTGAAAAAAGCATCCAGAGGGCGGGCGCGCAAGGTGGCGGCCACTTCCAGCGGGCGCGGGCCCATGGCCTCGAAGGCCGACTGTATCGGCTGCACGGCAAAGGGCAGCGAGAACACCAGTGCACCCAGGAGCAGGCCGCTGAACGAGAACGACAGCGGCCGCAGGCCCAGAGCCTGTGTCAGTTGCCCCACCCAACCCTCAGGGCCGAGCAGGATCAGCAGGTAAAAGCCCAGCACCGTGGGCGGCAGTACCAGGGGCAAAAGCACCAGGGCCCCCAGAGGCGCTCGCCAGCGGGAGCGGGTTTGCGAAAGCCACCAGGCCAGCGGCGTGGCCAGCAGCAGCAGGATCAGCGTGCTCAGCCCGGCCAGTTGCAGCGTCAGGGCGATGGCCGATCCCGCCCCGCTACCGAGAGCCGCAGGCATCATGGGCGGTAGCCATAGGAGGCGATCAGCGCTTGCGCTGGTGCGCTGCGCAGATACTTGAGGAACTCAGCCGCGGCCGGTTGCCCGCTGCCGGCTCTCAGCAAGACGGCTTGCTGACGAATCGGCTGGTGCAAGGACTCGGGCACGATCCAGCCCGATCCTTCGCGCAGCCGGCCGTTCTCATAGACCTGCGACAAGGCGATGAATCCCAGTGCAGCATTGCCGGAGGCCACGAATTGATACGCCTGACCGATGTGGGTGGCTTGCACGATTTGACCCTTCAGGGGCCAACCCAGGGCCGCGATGACCTCGGCGCTGGCGCGTCCATAGGGTGATAGCTTGGGATCGGCCAGGGCCAGCTTGCCAGGCAAGCGGTTTTTGAGGACATGCCCTTGATCGTCCACCCGTCCGGCTTGTTGACTCCACAGCACCAGTCGCCCGGTGGCATAGGTCTGTCGGGTGCCTGCCAGGGCCCAACCCTCTGCTTGCAGCTTTTGGGGCGTTTCCTCATCGGCAGCGAGCAAGACGGCAAAGGGAGCTCCATGACGGATCTGGGCATAAAACTGGCCGGTGGCCCCCAGGGACAGCGCCAGTGTGTGACCGGTCTCCCGCTCGAACTGTGCAGCCAGGGCTTTGGCCGGAGCTGCAAAATTGGCGGCCACGGCAACCAGCAGGCTCTGAGCGCGAGCCGGCGCAGCCAGCAGCGCGCCGATGGCCATCACCGAGGCGAGGCGGCGAGAGAGGGGCTGCCCATCTTGGAACTGAACAATTTTGAACGCCATCACCTTGTTGAATACAGCTTGTCGGGGCGCTATTCTAAAATGGAATAGCGAAACCGTCGCCCTCGTCCCTGAACGCCTCTGTCACCCATGAAGACCGACCCGTTGCCCCTCGAAGAGCTGTTGGGCCCAGGCAGCGTCGACAAGCGCCTGGAGGTGTTGCGGGCCATCGCCCAGACGGGCTCGATCTCTCAGGCGGCGCGCAACACGGGTGTGAGCTACAAGGCCGGCTGGCAGGCGGTAGAGACTCTGAGTAACCTGGCCGGTGTGCCCCTGGTCGAGAAGCTGGTGGGCGGGGCCGGTGGCGGCGGTGCGCGCTTGACGGCCCAAGGTCTGGAACTGCTGCGCGCGGCAGACCTCGTGCGCAGCGCTCAAAAGCAAGCGTTGGCCAGGCTGCACCGGGGCAAGGCGGCCTGGAGTGCCGGCACGGTGGCCGCGGTTGGCCTGCGGACCAGCATGCGCAATCAGCTGCCTTGCAGGGTTCAGGCCATCAGCGTATCCCGCGGTCCGGTGCGGGTCCGCCTGGTGTTGTCCGACGGACAGCTGTTGACCTCATGCATCACCCGTGAGAGTGTGCAATTGCTGGGCTTGCGGGTGGGCATGCCGGTACTGGCCCTGTGCAAGGCCACCGCGGTCACGGTGGCCCCGCACATGAAGGCCATAGGCTCCGTCAATGCACTCAAGGGCACAGTGGCCCGGCTTGCGCCGGGCAAGGCCTCACGCGAGGTGTCTCTGCAACTGGCCCCGGGGCTCGCGTTGGTAGGCTTTTCCGATGCGCAGGCGGGCCTGAAGACAGGTCAAAGCGCGATGGCGGCCATCGAGGAGTCGGCCGTGGTCATCGGCCTGGCCGCCTGATCGCGGCGCAGGCGCTTTCCTTTAGCCCTGTAGTTTGGAGCCTGGCATTGCAAACTCGCGCGGATGCACCACGATCCATTTGCCGTTCTGGATTTGCTTGATGCGGTTGGCATCGTCGCCGTAGTTGTTGGGGCCGTCAAAGCGCAACCGTCCGACGATGGTATCGACCCGGTTCTTGCGCAGCCAGTCGGCGATGCGCTTGTCATCGAGGCTGTTGGTGCCCTTGACGCCAGCCTCCAGAACCTGCCAGCCCGCGAAGGCATTGGCCGCCTGCAGTTCGAAAGCGGTATCGGGCAGATTGGCCTTGGCCGCACGGTCGTTGAAGGTCTTGAAGACGTCTGCGTAGGCCGGGTTGCTGGTAAACGGTGCGTGCTGCTCGAAGGTCGTAAACGAAAGCGCGTTGGCACCGAGCGGTGATTGCGCCATCGGCCCCGGCGTGGGATAGAGATGGAAATGCAGCTTGGGCCGGTAGTCGATCTTGGCCAGGGCCTCGAGCAGCTGGATGCTCTCCGGGCCGATGGATCCCACCCAGAGAAAGTCGGGGTTGGTGTCCTTGATGCGCGAGGCAATCGAGCCGAAGTCGCGGTTGCCGAACTCCCACTCGAGCCATAAAACCTCGCGCAAGCCGCGCTTCTTGAAGACCTCGCGCGCTCCAGCCGACATGAACACCACCGAGGGGAATTTGCTGGTCACCAAGGCAACTGTCTGCGGGCGTACGCCAGCGGTCTGGAAGGCGTCGAGCAGGGTGGTGGGCGAGGTGGTGCCGGGCTCATGACCCATGGCATAGGCTGGAAAGTGCATGTCGTACTTGGCCAACGACGGGATGCCGAAGGAGTTGGTGACGATGAACTTGTTATAGCGCTGGGCTACACCCATGGCAGCCAGGGAGTTGGCCGTGGCGTAGGGCCCCATGATCAGGTCGACCTTGTCCACCGTAATCAGTTGTTCGTACTGGGTGCGGGCCAGATCGGGCCGGGACTGATCGTCCTTCATGACCCATTCGACCGGTCTGCCGAGCAAGCCTCCTCTGCGGTTGAGGCCCTCCAGGAAGATCTCGGTCGAGATCTTGTGAAGCATGGCCGTTGCGGCCAGGGGACCCGTCATGGACATCGTGCTGCCCACGCGTATGGGCTGGCCTTGGGCTTTGGTGAAGGTGGGCAGGGCGGCCAGGGCGACGGTGGAACCCAGTGCCTTTAAAAATGGACGCTTTTGCATGAGGTCTCCTGTGGGTCGGGTGGGCAGGTTGAGGGACCGCTGAGGCTGGCGCGGCCCGATCGACCTTGACGGCGTCCAGATTATTCGAGCCCTTATTAAAACTCTGATCAGGGCTATCCCGTAGTACCTCGGTATCGCCCGCCGGGCTTTTAGGGTTTGAGGGGCATATACGCCAGGCCGGAAAGCCGTTACATTGCGTGATGAATGCGCTCGATGGCCGTGGAAATTGTCCGGGTTGGGCGCAGCAGTTTCAAAAGCTCAACAGGAGATCGACATGAACGCACCGAACGAGGGCGGACTCAAGAGCCGCTATGACGCTACCGATCTGATCACCGAGGAAGTCCTCAAGCGCTATGAGAGTACGCCCGATCCGCGCCTGCGCGAGATCATGCTGTCTTTCATTCGCCATCTGCATTCCTTTGCCAAGGAGGTCAAACTCACCTCCAAGGAGTGGGCCTACACGATGAACCTGCTGGAGGAGACCGGCAAGTGGTGTGGTCCGGGGCGCAATGAATTCATTATTTTTTCAGATGCCCTGGGCTTGTCCATGCTGACCGTCACCCAGGACTACCCGCGGCCGCCGCACACCACCGAGCCGACCCTGGTGGGCCCTTTTCTCTTGGAGAACGCGCCTGAGTTCCCGCTTGGGGCCGATATCAGCGCCGGTGCGCAGGGTACGCCTTTGTTCGCTCAGGGCACGGTTCGCGACGTCAACGGCCATCCTCTGCCCCACGCCAAGATCGATGTCTGGCACTCTGACGATCGTGGCCTGTATGACGTGCAACAAGACCTGGAGACCAACGGTCCTTGGGCGCGCGCTCTGCTGACGGCCGATGCCAACGGCCGCTACAACTTCTGGTCGATCATGCCGGTGGATTACCCGGTCCCCCAGGAAGGTACGGCCATCATCATGTTGAGCAACACCACCGGTCGAAGCTGGCGTCCGGCCCATCTGCACTTCCGCGTGCAGGCGCAGGGCCAGCGGCCCCTGGTGACCCACATCTTCGATCGCAACAGCAAGAACCTCGATGCCGATGCGGTTTTTGGCGTGCGTCCCTCTCTGATTGCCGATTTTGTCCACCACAAGAGTGGCGCCGCCCCCGATGGCAAGGTCATGGACCGAGACTTCTACACGCTCGATTACGACTTCATCATGGTGCCGGCCTGAGCGGCCTGGCTGTCGATCGGTTCGGGCTCACGCCCACCGGGTGCTGACCGAGCCGGCCTCGCCCAGGCGCCAAACCACCTCGCAGGGCGCCTGGGGGAATTGGGTTTTGACCAGGCTGCCCGTGGTGACAACATCGCCCCCGCGCAGTGGGGTGTTTTGCAATTGGAGATGCGTGGCCAACCAGGCCAGAGCGTCGAGCGGATGGCCGAGCACGTCGCTGCCCCTGCCCCGGCCGGCTTCTTGGCCATTGACCAGGGCCACGCCTTCGATGCGGTCCAACTCCTCGAGGGCCCAGCCTTGCAGTGGCGGGCCCACGACCAGGCCGGCGTTCCAGGCGTTGTCGGCGATCAGGGTGAGGATGTTGCGAGGCAGTCTGGCGTAGTCGGCCCGACGATCATCGACCAACTCCAAAGCAGGGTGCGCGCGCAGGACATGCGCTGCAATTTCCCGGCCCCAGGGGGCGCGGCGTGAGGGCAGGTCGCCTCGCATGACGAAGGCGATTTCAAACTCGATGGCCAGGCGGCCGTGATCTGCAGCCGTGATCTGCGCGCCATCGCAGTGGATCTGGCTGGCGAGCACCCGCCCGCTGATGCTGTCGGCGTAGCCCACCAGTTCCCGCATGGTTTGCGTTGTGAGGGCGATCTTGTAGCCGGCCGGCTCGGTGCCCAGCAGTGCGCATTTGCGCTTGACCAGCGAGGCCTGCACCGCGTAGGCGGTGGCTGCATCGGGTAACTCGTCAGGCTCGCGCAGGCCGTCGAATGGGGCTTTGCGCTGATGCTGCTCGATCAGGGCGGCAGCGGCTCGGTCGATGTGCTCGGGTGTCCAGGCCATAAATGGGGTCGCAGGAAATGCCTTGCGAATCATTGTGTCATCGGATCGGCCGAGCCGGGGCCCGAACGGCTGTGGCATGCGCGACACGGGCTGGCAGCGGCAACCCGGGCGATCGAGGCCACGCTGGAATCATGGCGTAAGCTTGCGGTTCGGAGGTGTGCGCCATGAAAACTTTGTTGGCGGGCTTTTTCTGTGCAGCGCTTGCGGGGATCACGCTTGCAGATTCATCCACCTATCGTGTGGCGCAATTGCCCGAGGCGCTCAAGAGCCTCTGGCAGCGCACTGTCCCCGAGATGACGCCGGCCAGTCGGTGCGCCGCTGCCTTCGATGTCAGCGAAGGCCCCAAGATGACGCTGCAGTGTTCGGTTCACATTCGCATGGCGGCCGAAGGCGAACGCCGCGCCCTGAGGATGTGTGAGGACAAGCGCCGCGAACTCGCAATTGCCTCGGCATGCCGTCTGGTGCAGCCTTGAGGTGGGCGAGTAGGTGGCGCTCGAGTCGTTAGCGCCGCTGTGACGGCGATTAAACTGCTGGATCGCGGACCAGCGCGAGGGCTAAAGGGTCGGCTCGCGCGCTCTTCCATCATGGCCGACAAAAGATGTACGGCTTCTCAGAAGCAGGAGGTTTGAGGTGGCTATTGAACAGGTGGGTGTGATCGGGGCGGGCACGATGGGCAATGGTATTGCGCAGGTGTGCGCTGCCGCTGGGCTGTCCGTGGCGATGCTCGATGTCTCTGAGGCCGCCGTCGGCCGTGGTCTTAAGACTATTGCGGGCAGTCTGGATCGTTTGGTGCGCAAGGGGACTTTGGACGAGGCGGGCAAGCAGGCTGTTCTGGGTCGCATCGCTGGCACCACACGCTACGAGGATTTGCGCAGCGCCGATCTGGTGATCGAGGCTGCCACCGAGAGACTCGACCTCAAGTTGTCCATCCTCAAACAACTCGAGAGCCTGGTGGCCGAGGAGACGGTGATCGCCACCAACACCTCGTCGATTTCGATCACGGAACTGGCAGCCGCACTGAACAGGCCCGAGCGATTCATTGGTACCCACTTTTTCAATCCAGTGCCGGTGATGGGCTTGCTCGAACTCATACGCGGCTTGCAAACTTCCGATCAGACCCATCAGGCGATGCTAGCCTTTGCAACGCAGGTGGGCAAGACGGCAGTGACCGCCCGCAACTCGCCCGGTTTTGTGGTCAATCGCATCCTGGTACCGATGATCAATGAAGCGATTTTTGTGCTGCAGGAGGGGCTGGCCTCGGCCGAAGACATCGACGCAGGCATGAAGCTCGGATGCAACCACCCCATCGGACCACTGGCCCTGGCTGACATGATCGGCCTGGATACCTTGTTGGCCGTGATGGAGGTGTTCTACGACGGCTTTAACGATTCCAAGTACCGACCGGCTCCTTTGCTCAAGGAAATGGTGGCGGCCGGCTGGCTCGGACGCAAAAGCGGCCGCGGTTTCTACCATTATTGAAGTGGATTGACGCCCCGGTAAATCGCTCTCGTAAGCCCGGCTCATCGTGGCCGGGACGGGACTAAAATTACGTTCTGCCCACGGCGCGTCGTCCCTGCGCCGTGGGCTTGTGTTTGTTGGGGACCATGTCGAGGAACACCATGTACAAAAACCTCCTGGCCGCTTGGGCGGCCTTTTTTCTGCTCGCCAGCGCTTCGGCGCAGACCGCGGTGACGGCACCGCCCCCCTTGAAAGTGGCTGTGGTTCATGTGGCCCCAGTGACGGAAGCAGGCTGGGTTCGGCAGCATGAAAACGCCCGGCTGGCCCTGGAAAAAACGCTGGGCCCACAGGTGCAGACGGTCGCTGTGGAGAATGTGGCCGAGGGTGCCGATGCCGAACGCGTCATCCGCGATCTGGCCCAGCAGGGCTACGGCCTGATTTTTACGCCGAGCTTTGGCTATATGGAGCCCACCCTGCGGGTGGCCCGCGACTTTCCCACGGTTCGGTTTGAATCCCTGACCGGCTATAAGACAGCGCCCAATGTCGCGGTGGCCAATGCGCGGTATTACGAGGGGCGCTATCTGGCCGGTGTTGCGGCGGGCCGCATGAGCCGCAGCGGCGTGACCGGCTATGTGGCGGGGTTTCCCATTCCCGAGGTCTTGCAAGGCATCAATGCGTTCGCTCTGGGTCTGCGTTCGGTGCGTCCCGAGGCAACGGTGCGGGTGATCTGGCTACAGAGTTGGTTTGATCCGGCGCGCGAGCGCGAGGCGGCCGTCACATTGATGAATCAGGACGCTGACGTGCTGGCCTTTCACACCGCCTCGACAGCCGTCATGCGAGCGGCGCAGGAGCGGGGCAAGTGGGCTATCGCCTACCACTCGGACATGCGCCATGTCGCGCCCGATGCGCAGTTGCTGGCCGTGACCCACCATTGGGACGCCTACTACTTGTCCCGCGCGCGTGCAGTGATCGAGGATCGCTGGCAAAGCCAGTCTGTCTGGGGCGGCGTGCGGGAGGGCATGGTGCGAGTTGGCCAGTTCAGTCCGCGCATGCCTGAGGCGGTGCGCAGAGAGGTGCTGGCGCGGCAACAGGATCTGGCGGCGGGTCGCTTGCATGCTTTTGCGGCCGCCGACAAGCCGGTGCTCGATGCCGCTGGCACCGTTCTGATTCCCGCGGGCACCACCCTGAGCGACAGTCAGATTTTGTCGATGAATGCCTTGGTGCAAGGGGTTCAGGGCGGCCTGCCCCGATAACTGCCGTCCTGCGAGCCGATGCGGCCGCAAAACCAGACCGCTTGCGATAAGCTCTTGCCTATGTTCGCCTATCGCGCTGCACTGCTTTATTTTCGCTCTGATGACACCTTGGCTTACGAAGCCGATGGCTTGCTGGTGACCCAGGCCGATGTGCAAGGCGTGCAGCGGGTGCGCTACGCGGGTCCGTGGTCGGATCGGGCAGCTCGCAGCGCCGCACCGGATGTGGCGGTGCAGCACTACCCGGGCCGCATTATGGCTGCAGGGTTTATCGATCTGCACATCCACTACCCCCAGGTGGATGTGATCGGCTCACCGGCCGAAGGCCTTTTGCCCTGGCTAGAGACTTACACCTTCGCGCAGGAGGCGCGCTTTTGCGAAGCGTCGCATGCCTCTGAAGTGGCCAATTTTTTCCTCGATGAAATGCACAGGAATGGGGTCAGCACGGCCCTGACCTTTTGTTCATCACATGCCTGCTCGGTCGACGCCCTGATGCAAAGTGCGCAGGCGCGTGGTTTGCGATGGATAGCCGGACGTTGCCTGATGGATCGCCATGCCCCCGATGGCGTTCGTGATTCCACCGAGCGCAGTCTGCTGGAGACCGAGCAACTCATAGGCCGATGGCAGGGTGTGGACCGCCTCGGCTATGCCATCACACCGCGTTTCGTGCCCACCTGCAGCGATGCCCAGCTGGCCGGAGCGGGCGAGCTGGCCGCCCAGTACCCCGATGTATGGATCCAGTCGCATGTGGCTGAAAACCGGGACGAAGTGCAGTGGGTGCGTGCACTTCACCCCAAGGCGCGCAGTTATCTGGCCGTCTACGAACAGTTTGGCCTGCTGCGTCCCCGCAGTATTTACGCGCATTGCATCCATTTTGACGATACCGATCGCGCCCTCATGCGTGAGCATGGGGCGGCCGCGGCCGTCTGCCCGACCAGCAATCTCTTTCTTGGCAGCGGTTTTTTCGACGCGGCGGCTGCCGATCGCATCGGCATGGGCTACGGCTGGGCCAGCGACGTCGGTGGCGGCACCAGTTTTTCCCCATTCCACACCATGAGGGCGGCCTACTATGCGGGTCGGGAGGGACAGGGCAAGACCGGTTATTCGCTCTCGCCCCAGGCCCTGTGGTTCGGTCATACGGCAGGGGCAGCCAGGGCCCTCGGGCTGGAGGGGGTGATCGGCAATTTGCAGCCCGGCTGCGAGGCCGACTTTGTCGTGCTCAACCCTAAGGCCACGCCCTTGCTCGCGCGGCGCACGGCGCAGGCCCAAAGCGTGGACGAATTGCTCTTTGCCCTCATCATCCTGGGCGACGATCGGGCCGTGGAGCGCACGGTCATCGCTGCCTCGGCGCGACCCTGAGCCCCCGGACTGCGGTCCACGGCTGCGGGGCGTACTGCCTACAATGCCGCTCCAGCTTCGTAAGGACGCGCAATGACGATCAAGAGCGACAAGTGGATACGGCGCATGGCCGCGCAGCACGGCATGATCGAGCCTTTCGAGCCTGCCCAGGTGCGGCAGGCCGAGGGGGGCCGGCGCATCATCAGCTACGGCACCAGCAGTTACGGTTATGACATTCGCTGCGCGCCGGAGTTCAAGGTGTTCACCAACATCCATTCGACCGTCGTGGACCCCAAGGATTTCGATGAAAAGAGCTTCGTCGATTTCCATGGCGACAGCTGCATCATTCCGCCCAACAGCTTTGCCTTGGCGCGTACGGTGGAGTACTTCCGCATTCCTCGCAATGTACTGACCATCTGCCTGGGCAAGAGCACTTATGCCCGCTGCGGCATCATCGTCAATGTGACCCCGTTTGAGCCCGAGTGGGAAGGTTTCGTAACGCTGGAGTTCTCCAACACCACCCCGCTGCCAGCGCGCATTTATGCGGGGGAGGGCTGCGCCCAGGTGCTGTTCTTCGAGAGCGACGAGGTTTGTGAGACGTCCTACAAGGACCGGGGTGGCAAATACCAGGGCCAGGTGGGCGTGACCCTGCCCAAGGCCTGAGTGATGCCAGAATCCGGTCTATCGGTGCTTGTCAAATCGGCGACCCTTAGAATCGGGGTCTGCCCAAAAATGCCCGTCTCGCGCTCCGCCTTACCTTGAACGATCCCAAGATTCACTGGCCCGAAGCCGACCCCACGGCGCCGCAACATGTGGCCATCATCATGGATGGCAATGGACGCTGGGCGCGCCAGCGTGGGCTGCCGCGCAGCTTGGGGCATGACAGCGGCGCTCGGGTGGTGCGCTCGGTGGTGGAGCATTGCGCCGGCCGGGGTATCGGGCATCTGACCCTGTTTGCTTTCAGCTCGGAAAACTGGAAAAGACCCGAGGATGAGGTGTCCAAGCTGATGAGTCTTTTTGCCCTCTACCTGGAAAAAGAGGTGCGAGAGATGGAGCGCAGCGGGGTACGCCTGAGAATCATCGGTGAGCGCAGGCGTTTTTCGCCCCGCTTGCAGGAACTGATCGAAAACGCCGAAGCGGTGACCGCGCACAACACGCGCATCGTGGTGCATGTTGCCGCCAATTACGGCGGCCGCTGGGACATGGTGGAGGCTGTCAGACGCTGGCAGCAGGCTCACCCGGGGCGGCCGGTGTCGACCCTTACTGAAGAGGACCTTGCGCCCTTTTTGAGCCTGGCCGATGCGCCCGAGCTCGATTTGCTCATCCGCACCGGCGGCGAGTCGCGCATCAGCAATTTCCTGCTCTGGCAGGCTGCGTACGCCGAGCTGTATTTCTCAGACGTTCTCTGGCCCGATTTCTCGATAGCAGAGTTCGACCGGGCTTTGAGCTGGTATGCCGGCAAGGAACGCCGGTTCGGGGCGGTCCCCAGTCGCGCGCTCGGCTGAGGAGGGCCGGGCCTAGCTGATCGACCCGCCGCTCAGGCGCAGGTCGCGATCTGTCTCCAGGGTGGTCAGGATCACCCGTTCGATGGCCCGGACCGCCTCGTTCAGGGCCAGATGGGGTCGCCCCTGCTCCGGCAGCCACGGCAGATGTACGAAGCCGGCGCGTACCCGCCTAGCCTGCTGGGCCAGCAGGTGCATCAATCGGTAGAACACGGCGTTGCACACGAAAGTGCCCGCACTTTGCGAGACTTCGGCCGGGAGGCCGGCCTGGTGCAGGGCCTCCACACAGGCTTTAATGGGCAGAGTGCTGAAGTAGGCAGCCGGGCCGTCGGGGACGACGGGCTCGTCGATGGGCTGATGACCCGTGTTGTCGGGCAGGCTGGCATCGATGCAATTGATGGCCACCCGCTCCAGACCGATCGCCGCTCTGCCGCCCGCCTGACCGAGACTGAGCACCACGAGCGGGCGGTGTGTATCGAGCAGGAGCGACAGCTGCTCGGCGGCGCGATCAAACTCGGTGGGCAGACAGACTCCCTCGATGCGATGGCCTCCCAGTCGGCGTCCGTGCAGAGCCTGTGCGGCCAGGCCGCTGGGGTTACGCCCTTGCGTCCGCCCGGGCCCAAAGGCGTCGAAGCCTGTGACCAGAATCGGGCTGTCGCTGCTGCTCAGACCCATCCTTGCGAGCGCGCCAGATGGCTGGCCTGTGATCGACTCTTGACCTCCATGCGCCTGAACAGGCGCCAGAGGTGAACCTTGACCGTGTGCTCGCTGATCTCGAGTTCCTGGGCGATGTCGCGGTTGCTCATGCCCCGATCGAGCATGATCAGCAACTGCTTTTGCCGCTTCGACAGCTTTTGCGGGCTGCCCTCAGTCTTTACCCCGTCCTTGCTCAGCAAGGCGCGCAGCTTGTTGGCGATCTGGGTTGCGCCGACCGATTTGGGCAGGTAGCACTGCGCACCGGCCTCCAGGGACAGATCCTCGTAGTCCTGCGCTGCGGAGGCCGAAAGTACCACCACCGGAACATCGGGCGTTTGCATTTTCATCTCGCGCAAACCCGAGACCCCATTTGTATCGGGTAGTTTGAGGTCCAGGCAGACCAGGTCCGGCGTACCGTGCTGTTCGATGGCCGGCCCGAATGCCGCCATCCGATCGAGTTCGATGACCTGCATCTTGCCGTCGATGCGACGCAGCAGCATCACCAGGGCTTCGCGCATGAGCGGGTGATCATCGATCAGGAAGACAGTCGTCATTTTGACACTTTAATACATTTAGATTGAAGACTTTTGCAGAGTTTAACAATAAGGCGGCTAATTCTTAAGTGTTCACTGCAAGGATCTCTTGAGTGTGCTGCCAAACACACACTGCCGCCACCCGGGGGGACGCAGGCCAACGGGCAGGCGTGCGATGGGGCCGGGCTTGGCCAAGAAGTAGGGTCTGAATCCGGTGCCGAGAACGAAAGCGCGTACTTACGTCGGACCGGCCCCGGTGGCTTCACGTAGAGCCTGCAAGGCCTGCAGCAGCTCTTGCGGTGCGCTCACGGGCTCCAGGCAGTCGGCACCGTCTTCCAGCACCGATGCATCGCCGCGCCGCAGCCGGGATGCCAGCTCTCCGGCTTGCTTGGGTGAATCCAAACCCCGGCTTTGCACCAGCACCTGCCCATCGCCGCCAACCAGCTTGAAGTAGAACTTGCCGTCGCTTTCGCGGTATTGCTTGAGGCTGGGCAAGGCGGTTTTGACCGATGTCGCCACCGCCCGGCCTGCCCCTGGCGCCTGTCGCAAGCTGCGCAGCCCGACCGCCTGGCGCAGTTCCTGCATCAGCGGGGTGGCTAGCTGGCGCGCTTTTTCGGCACCGGCGCGCAGGATGTCCTCGATCCGCCCGGGGTCGGCCATCAGTTGTTCGTAGTTTGCCCGCATGGGGGCGATTTCGCGCTCGATGCGCTCGTAGAGCATCTGTTTGGCATCGGCCCAGGCAATGCCTTGGGCATAGGCCAGCGCCAGAGCGTGCGTCTCCTCGACGTTGGCGAAAGCACGGTAGATTTCGAACAAGGCCGACCCTTCGGTGGCCTTGGGCTCGCCCGGCTTGCGCGAGTCGGTCACCATGGACGCGATCTGCTTGCGCAGTGTTTGCGCCGGAGCGAACAGGGCGATGGTGTTGTCATAGCTCTTGCTCATCTTGCGGCCGTCCAGGCCCGGCAAGGTGGCCACCTGGTCCTCGATGGCCGCCTCGGGCAAGACCAGATGGGGGCCGTACAGATGGTTCAAGCTCGATGCCATGTCTCGCGCCATCTCGATGTGCTGAATCTGGTCGCGTCCGACCGGCACCTGATGGGCCTTGAACATCAGGATGTCGGCGGCCATGAGCACCGGGTACATAAACAGACCCGCGCTCACATCATGATCCGGCTCCGCACCAGCGGCCAGATTTTTATCGAGCTGGGCTTTGTAGGCATGAGCCCGGTTGAGCAAGCCTTTGCCGGCCATGCAGGTCAGGAACCAGGTGAGTTCGAGGATCTCCGGAATGTCCGATTGGCGGTAGAAAATCACTTTCTCTGGGTCGAGCCCAGCGGCCAGCCAGGTGGCCGCGATTTCCAGGGTCGAACGCTGGATGCGTTCGGGTTCACCGACCTTGATCAGCGCGTGGTAATCGGCCAGGAAGTAAAAGCTTTGCACCTCCGGTCGCAGGCTCGCCCTTACCGAAGGGCGAATGGCTCCAACGTAGTTGCCCAGATGGGGGGTGCCCGAGGTGGTGATGCCGGTGAGAACGCGCAGGGACTTCATGGTTTTAGTTTCAGGTCAGGGGCCGAGCAGCCAGCGCATGGGGCTGAGCATCAGGGCCAAAGCGTCGTAGCTCAGGCCCATGATGGGGCGCATCCAGAGATGGCTGACGATACCCGTCAGTACCAAGGCCAGGACGATGAAAAAGCCCCAGGGCTCGACGCGTGAAAGCATGACGGCTGCACGCCAGGGCAAGAGGCCGACCAGGATGCGCCCGCCGTCGAGAGGCGGCAGCGGAAACAGGTTGAAAGCGAACATGACCAGATTGACCAGGACGCCGGCTTTGCACATCTCGATGAAGAAGGGCTCGCTCACCCCGCCGGCCATCAGACTTTGAAAGGCCATGCCCCACAGCAGTGCTTGCACGAAGTTCGCTCCCGGCCCGGCCAGGGCGACCCAGATCATGTGCTGCTTGGGTTTGCGCAGTCGGCCAAAGTCGACGGGGACCGGCTTGGCATAGCCGAACAGAAACTGCCCGGCGGTGGCAAAGTAAAGCAGCAGGGGCATCAGCAGGGTGCCGATGGGATCCACGTGGCTCATCGGATTGAGCGTGACGCGGCCGAGTTGCCAGGCGGTCGGGTCGCCGAAGAATCGCGCCGCATAGCCGTGGGCCGCCTCATGCACAGTGATCGCAAACAGCACCGGCAAAGCGTAGAGCGTGACTTTCTGGATCAGGTCGGCCAGGTCCATAGGGCGATTGTCTCAGAGGTGCCGATGGCAAACGGCTGGGACCGGGCTCAGGCCAAGCCTATGGCCGACAGGCTGCCGCGACCGAGCCGAACCACTTCGGGGGGGTGGCCGCTGCCCATGGGCACCAGATCGATGATCGTGGTGGGCTCGCGCGGGCACGTGCCCGTATCGATGACGGCGGCCACCTCATGCTCGAGCCGATGCCGAATCTGCGCGGCCTCATCGAGCGCTTCGGTTTCCCCGGGCAGGATCAGGGTGGTGGCCAGCAGGGGCGCGCCGTGCAGCTCCAGCAAGTTCTGCACGGTGCGGTGTTCGGGCAATCGCAGTCCGATGGTCTTGCGCGAGGGATGGCTAAGACGCCGTGGCACCTCCTTGCTGGCCTCCAGGATGAAGGTGTAAGGCCCGGGGGTGCCCAGCTTGAGGAGTCGGAATTGCCGGTTGTCGACCCGCGCGTAGTTGGCCAGCTCGCTCAAGTCGCGGCACAGCAGGGTGAGGGGGTGTCGTTCGTCGACGCCGCGGATTCGCCGCAGCCGATCGGCCGCTGCCTTGTCATCGAGGTGGCACACGAGCGCATAGCCCGAATCGGTGGGAACCGCAAGAACTCCACCGGTGATGAGCAGCTCGCAGGCTCGCTTGAGCAGCCGGGTTTGGGGGTTGTCGGGATGGATGTCAAACAGTTGGGCCATGGCCGCTTCACCTCGGTTCGGCCGGCTGCCCCAGCGCCGCGCGCGCGATACGCGCCTGACGGATGGTCAGCCAAGCGCCCCCCGCACCGCAAGCGGCGATCACGCACATACCGGTGAGAGACACGCTATCGGGCGTGTGGGAGAACACCAGCCATCCGGCGATCACTGCAAATGCGATCTGCGTGTACATGTAAGGGGCCATCGTGGCCACGGCCGTGCGGCCGTAGGCCAGGGTCAGCATGAAGTGGCCGATGGTGGCGGTCAGGCCCATGAGCATCATCAAGCCCCACTGCTGCAGACTCAAGGCGGTCCAGGCCCACGGCAGGGCCAGCGAGGCCACCGCCGTACCGGTCCAGCCGGTGTAGAGCTGCATGGTCATCGGATCTTCGGTTCGTACCATGCGGCTGGTGAGTAACTGGAACAGGGAGTTGAGTGCCAGCACGATCAGGGGCAGGAGCATGGCGGAGGAAAACTCGGGCCCGCCCGGCTTGATGATGAGCAGAGCCCCGGCAAAGCCACCGAGCACCAGCGGCCAGCGCAGCGGCGGGACTCGTTCCGAGAAGAACGCAGCGGCAAGCACCGTGATCAGGAGGGGCCCGAGCGAGACGATCGCGGTGAACTCGGCCACGGAGATGTGGCGCAGCGCTTCAAAGGCCGCCAGGCTGCTGCTGATCAGCAGCAGTCCGCGCAGTACCTGTAGCCCCGGCTGCCGCGTACGCCAGATACTCCAGCCTTTGTCGGGCAACATGACCAGCGTGCTGGCCACCGCTTGAAAAAAATAGCGGAACCACAAGGCCATCAGCAGGGGCACCGTACCGAGTATCAGCTTGGTGGTGGTGTCCAGCGCGGCGAACATCGCCGCCGCACCCAGAGTGAGGGCGATGCCGGCCAGTGCCGAGGACGAGCCGACCTCGGCTCTCACCGGATCCGGGCTTCCAGCAGCTCCCAGACCGGGGTCAGTTCGCCAGGCAGGTAGGGCAGCATGCCCAGGTCGGTGTGGCTTTCATCGGGGCTGTGAAAGTCGCTGCCGCGCGAGGCAGCCAGGCCGAACTCGCGGGCCATGTCCGCATACTTGAGCGATTCTTGCGCGCTGTGGCTACCGGTGATGACTTCCACCGCTTGTCCGCCGTGTAGTTTGAATTCGGTGAACAGGGCGAACTCCTCATTGGGTGTGAACTTGTAGCGCGCCGGATGGGCGATAACGGCCACGCCGCCGGCTTGTGAGATCCACCGTACCGCCTCTTTCAGGGTGGCCCAGCGGTGCGGTACGAAGCCCGGCTTGCCCTCGGTGAGGTACTTGCGGAAAACTTCGTTGGTGTCCTTGCAGATGCCGGTGTCGACCAGAAAACGCGCAAAGTGCGTCCTCGAAATCAGGTCTGGGTTGCCGACAAACTGCAGCGCGCCTTCGTAGGCACCGGCGATGCCCACCTGGGCCAGCCCCTGGGCCATCTCGAGCGCGCGCTGGGCGCGTCCGCCGCGCGTGGAGCGCAGGCCTTTGCGCAGCTGTTCGTCCTCGTCATCAAAGCCCAGACCCACAATATGAACGGTTTCCCCGGCGAAAGTGACAGAAATTTCCGTACCTGTGAGGTAGCCCATGCCGTGGCTGCGGGCGGCGGCCGCCGCGCGCTGTTGCCCACCTATTTCGTCGTGATCGGTCAGGGCCCAGAGCTCGACCCCGCCTCGTCGCGCTCGATCGGCCAGCTCCTCCGGCGTCAGGGTGCCATCGGAGACCACCGAATGACAATGCAGATCGGCGTTGAGAATGTTGCGGGAGTTCACAGGCGGATTTTACGGGTCTGGTGATGGCCGCGCCGATGCGGGCTGCAGCGCCGGCGATCTCGGCACGCTCGGCCTCAGGGCTCGGCAGCCTCGATGACAAAGCGCACTCGACGCTGGCCTTGCCAGTCGTCCACATCCAAGCGGTAAACCAAGCGGGCTGTTTCGGGCAGCGGCTCGGTGCGGCCGAACCAGATGCCATCGACGTCTTGTCCCTGGTGCCTGAGTTTGAGGGACAGATGCCCTTGCCCGACGAGGCGTTGGGAGACCACTTGCAGCGACTCGCAGAAGGTCGGCGCTGCAAAGCCTTGCCCCCACACCTGCTGCTGCAGCGTCTCGACCACATCGGCCCGGCGGTACTGGGCCGGCAGCGGGCCATCGGTCTGCATCTCCCGCGTCAGGGTGGACGCGTCGAGCCACTCCCGGGCGACCTGCTCGAGGGCTTGCCGAAAGACGGCGAGCTGATCCAGGGGGACGGTGCAGCCGGCGGCCATCGCATGGCCGCCAAATCGCAACAGCACGCCCGGGTGCCGCTTGGCCACAAGATCGAGGGCGTCGCGCAGGTGAAAGCCGGCGATCGACCGGCCCGAGCCTTTGAGCTCGTGGGCCTTGCCCTCGGCGCCGCTGGCAGCGAACACGAAACACGGCCGGTGCAGGCGATCCTTGATGCGCGATGCCACGATGCCAACCACGCCTTCGTGGAATTGCGCGTCGTAGAGCACGACGGCCGGCGGACTTTCTTGAGCCGGGCCGATCATCGCGTCGGCCGCTCGGATGGCCTGCTCGCGCATATGGCCTTCGAGGTCGCGCCGCTGGCGATTGATGCGATCGAGCTCGGCCGCCAGCGTTTGCGCACGGCCTATGTCGTCGGTGAGCAGGCATTCAATGCCCAGGGTCATGTCCGACAGGCGGCCCGCTGCATTAATGCGGGGCCCCAGCGCAAAACCAAAGTCCATGCTGCTGGCTGTGAGCGTTTTGCGGCCGGCCACCTGCATCAGCGCGGCCAGACCGGCGGGCATCTGCCCGGAGCGTATCCGGCGCAAGCCTTGGGCCACCAGTCGGCGGTTGTTGGCATCGAGTCGCACCACATCAGCCACAGTGCCCAGGGCCACCAGGGGCAGCAAGCTGTCGAGCCGGGGCTGATTCTGACCCTCATAGAGCCCGCGCGTGCGTAACTCGGCGCGCAGTGCCAGCAGCACATAGAACATCACGCCTACCCCGGCAATCGACTTGCTCGGAAAGGGGCAACCCGGCTGGTTGGGATTGACGATCACATCGGCATCGGGCAGCGTGACATCAGCACCTTGCAGCGCCGGTAGATGGTGGTCGGTGATCAGCACCTGTAGGCCCAGCTCACGCGCTCGCGATACGCCCTCGAGGCTGGCAATGCCGTTGTCCACCGTGACCAGGAGATGGGCCCCGCGAGCGTGCACGCGTTCTGCGATCACGGGTGTCAGGCCATAGCCGTCGACCACCCGGTCGGGCACCAGATAACTCAAGGCGGTCTTTTCCAGACCCTGGCCAAGCAAGCCCAGGCCCCGGATGCCGACAGCGCAGGCGGTGGCGCCGTCGCAGTCGTAGTCGGCCACGATGCAGATGCGGCGACCCTGCTGCAGGGCATCGGCCAGCAGATGCGCGGCTTTGTCGGCGTTGAGCAGCAGCGAGGGCTCGATCAGTCGTTTGAGATCTTCGTCCAGATCGCTTGCATCGTGTATGCCGCGTGCGGCAAAGAGCCGTGCCAGCAGCGGATGAACGCCGGATTGCTCCAGTGCCCAAGCGCTTCGCGGCGGTACATCACGAACGCTGATTTTCACGGCTTGTCCTGGAGCAGCTGCGGCCATGCGGGGGCGCTCACGCTGTTGACGAGCCGACCAAGCCAGCCGGCTGTGATGCTTTGCAAGCGCAGCCAGCTGCGTTCACCGCACAGCGTGAGTTCTACAGCCAGCCCTTGGCGCTGCTGCTCGAGCAGCGGGGCGATGAGCTGGGCGTCGAGCTGGGCCCAGGCCTGGGCATAGGCCTGGGCATCTTCGCCCAGGGCCGGTGCGGCCAGCAGTCGGGTCATGTGCAGACCGGGGGGCGCCTTGTGCTGCGCCAGGAGCCGGCCGCTGCCGCTGAACCACAGCGAGTTGAGGGCAGGCTCGCCCCGCTCCGCGCGCGCCTGGTTGACCGGATGGGTGTAGAGCAGCATCTGCATCTCGTTTTGCAGCCGACGCAGAAGTCGCGCGGACGGGCCTGAGGGCAGCCAGGGATCGACGTTGCGCGCAATGACCCGGTCCAGGGAGGCGGTCGCTTGATTGAAGACCTCGCCCCGCCCCAGCCAGTGACCGGGCCGCGCTGCATGCAGGGCAATCCCTTCCGATTCAAAGTAGGGTTGCATGGTGCGCAGCAAGTCCCCGGACTCCTGCTCGCTGATATGCAGTGACTGCGGATCGCTCAGGCTGGCATGTTCGCGACCCATCGACCAGTGGCACAGGCTCACCCACGCCCAAGCCTGAGCGCCCGGTTCAGGAGCATGGCGCGCAGCCCAGGGCAACAAACCGTCGGGCTGCTGCTGCCATCCCAGCAGGTCGGCCAAGGCTCGTTCATGCGGGGGGCTCAGGCTGGCGGCCTCGCCGACTTCCCGCTTGCAGATGCGCATACGGCGCAGCAATTGGCGCAGGTTTGCAGTGGCTTCGGGGGGGAGGTCGAGCAGGGCCAGCATCAGGGGCCGTGGCGCTCCCAGCGCCCAGGGCACGATCAAATGGCGCATCGGCCCGGTCTGTCCCAGACCCGGGCCCAGCAGTTCCGATAAATGGACCGACATGGCGCTATTGTCCCGAATCGCCGACGGCCTTGCTGCCCCCGGGTGGAGGCGATGCCACAATCACATCATGTCGCTGCCATATGAGCTGTCCTTGGGATGGCGTTACACCCGCGCCGGGCGTGCATCTCGTCGCAACGGCTTCATCTCCTTCATCTCGGGCGTATCGATGCTGGGCATCGCCCTGGGGGTGGCTGCGCTGATCATCGTGCTCAGCGTGATGAACGGCTTCCAGAAGGAAGTGCGCGATCGGATGCTCGGTGTGATCTCGCATATCGAGGTGTATGCGGCCGATGGCGGTGCCATCCGGGACCTCGAAGGCACGCTCAAGCAGCTGCGCCAACATCCCCAGGTGCTCGGTGCCGCGCCCTTTATAGCCTCGCAGGCCCTGCTGGCCCGTGGTGAGGACATGAAGGGGGCCATGGTGCGTGGCATAGACCCGTTGCTGGAGGGGCAGGTCAGCGAGCTGGCTGCCCAGCAGCGTCAGGCCCTGGCGCGGCTGGAGCCAGGGCAATTCGGTATCGTGTTGGGCGCCGAATTGGCCCGCTCTCTGGGAGTGCGCGCGGGCGATGCCCTGACCCTCATCGTGCCGGGCGGACAGGTGACACCGGCCGGTGTGGTGCCCCGGCTCAAGCAAATGACGGTGGTAGGCTACTTCGACTCGGGGCACTTCGAGTACGACGCGGGCATGGCGCTCATGCATCGCGATGATGCCCAGCGCCTGTTCCGCCTGGAGGGGCCCAGCGGCATCCGGGTCAAGCTGCGCGATCTGCACCAGGCGCGCGAGGTGGCCGCGCAGTTGATGGGCAGCCTGTCGTCGGACTTGCTGGTGCGCGACTGGACGCGGCAGAACCGCACTTGGTTTGCCGCTGTGCAGTTGGAAAAGCGGATGATGTTCATCATCCTCACGCTCATTGTTGCGGTCGCAGCCTTTAATCTGGTGAGCACCTTGGTGATGACGGTGACCGACAAGCGGGCTGACATTGCGATTTTGCGTACCCTGGGAGCCAGCCCCGGCAGCATCATGCTGGTCTTTATGGTGCAGGGCGCCATGGTGGGTCTGGTGGGAACCGGAGCCGGCTTGCTGCTCGGCTTGCTGGTCGCTTTCAACATTGACACCCTCGTGCCCCTGTTGGAGACACTCCTGGGTGCCAGCTTTCTGCCGCGCGACATCTATTTGATCAGCCGCATGCCCAGCGATCCTCAGGCCGCCGATATCCTGCCGGTGGCTGTGATTGCGCTGGTCTTGGCGTTTATCGCCACCCTTTATCCAAGTTGGAGGGCCAGCCGGGTCAAGCCGGCACAGGCCTTGCGCTATGAATAGTCCGCATGCCCATAGCCCGCCTGGGCGGGTGCCCGGTTCGCCGGTGCTGCAGGCCCGCGCTCTTTCGCGTCGCTTCGCCGAAGGCGCTTTGGATGTGCAGGTACTCAGCGGCGTCGACTTGGAAGTTATGCCCGGCGAGACTGTAGCCATCGTCGGCGCTTCGGGGTCGGGCAAGAGCACCTTGCTGCACCTGTTGGGCGGACTCGACGTGCCCACCCGCGGTCAGGTACTGTTGATGGGACAGGACTTCTCAGGCCTGTCGGCGGCAGAGCAGGGCCGGCTGCGCAATACGCATTTGGGTTTCGTCTATCAATTTCATCATCTGCTGCCCGAGCTCAGCGCGGTCGAGAATGTGGCCATGCCTTTGCTTATTCGCAGGCAAGCGCGTCACCTGGCCTTGCAGGCGGCCGCCGCTGCGCTGGGCGATGTGGGTTTGGCCCAGCGACTGCAACATCGTCCGGCCGAGTTGTCCGGGGGCGAGCGTCAGCGCGTGGCCATGGCTCGTGCCTTGGTCACCCGGCCGGCCTGCGTCTTGGCCGATGAACCGACCGGTAACCTAGACCGCGCCTCGGCGTCCATGGTTTTTGATCTGATGCTGGAGCGGGCGCGTGAACTGAATATGGCTTTTGTGTTGGTGACCCATGACGAATCCCTCGCACGCCGATGTGATCGCTGTCTGCCTCTGGTTCAGGGGCGATTGCAGCGGGCCTAGCGGCCCCGCTGGGCAAGGCAATTGGACTCTGACCCCAATTTCAAATTTCTGCGGTCTTTAAAGGATGCGGTTGAACCAGAGCAGGGACAGGCCCGCTGCCAGCAGCGCCAACACCGCGCCCAGCAGAGCCAGCAGGCCTGAAATTTCAGTCTCTTTTTTCTGCATCGTCAGCTTGGAGCTCAAGGTGGAGTAAACCTTCTTGAGATCCTGAGCCGTGCCGGCATAGAAATATTCTGCCTGCGTCCGTGCAGCAATGGACTTGAGTGTTTCCTCGTCCAGCCGCACCCGCATCGACCAGCCCTCAAAGCCTATGGTCTCGCCCGTCACCGTGCCAATGCCCACGGTGTAGACCCGCACCCCATAGTCGGCTGCCAGCTTGGCAGCTTCCATCGGCTCCACGCCGGTGGTGCGTTGCCCGTCGGTCAGCAGGATGATGGCGGCCGATCCGTTGGATCCGGGCGCCACCGGTTCGTACGCCTTCTTGTTGGCCTTGGCTTTTTCGTCGAGGCTGCTGCCCATGGGCCGACTGCCGTATTGCATCTTGGCCAGATCGATATCGGCGTCGGGGAAGAGTTCGGCCAGCGACATGACAATACCGTTACCAATGGCGGTGCCGCGTTGCATCTGGAACTTGTCAATGGCCGCCACCAGATCCTCGCGGTTGACCGTGGCCGGTTGCACCACCGAGGCGGTGCCGGCGAAGGCGACGATACCCACTTTCACATGGCGCGGCAGGTCGGCTAAAAAAGCCTTGGCCGCATTTTGTGCGGCCACCAGGCGGTTGGGCTCAACATCGGTGGCACGCATGCTGCCCGAGACGTCCATGGCCAGCATGATGGTTTCTTGCTGTGATGGCAGTCGGAGGGTGGCAAAGGGCCGGGCCGAGGCCAGCAGCAGGGCTGCGATCGACAGCAGGAAAAGAACCGCTGGGATGTGCCTGCGCCACGCCGAGGTGCTGCCCGCAGCCTCGCGAACCATGGCCAGACTGGCGTAGCGCACCGCCAGTTTCTTGCGCCGCCGCATCAGCCAGAAGTACAGCAGGACCAAGGCCGGCAGAGTCAGCATCGACCACAGGAGTTCGGGCCAGAAGAAAGTCATGGTCTGTGTGGGAGGATCTGGAGTTGTTCAGGCCGCCGCAGCCCCTGTGACCCGACCCCGCAAACGCTGTTGGCGCAGTCGGCAGAACCGCACCAGGGCCTCGATCAGATCGTCGTCGGTGCGTAGTTCCAGCGCGTCAACTCCGCTGCCCGCCAGGGTCTGGCGCAAGGACTGCTCCCTCTGCTCGGCCAGCTGAGCAAAGCGCTGACGGAATCGCTTGTCGTGGGTATCGACCATCAAGTAGTCGCCGGTCTCGGCATCGCGCATGGGCAAGAGGCCCAGGTCCGGCAGGTGCATCTCCAGCGCGTCGAACAGACGCACGGCCACCACATCGTGACGCTGGGCCAGCTGGCCCAGCGTGCGTTCCCAACCCGGCTCGCTGATGAAGTCCGACACCACGAACACGGTGGAGCGCCGGCGGATGCTTTGCGCTGCCGCTAACAGCAGCTTGTTGAGCTGCGTGGCATGAGGTTGCTGCTGGGGCTTGCGTTCGAGCAGGTGATGCAGCAGGTGCAGAACCTGAAGTCGACCGCCGCGCGCCGGCAAGACGGTGTCAACCTGGCTGCCGTACACGATGGCGCCAACTCGGTTGCCCTCGCGGGTGAGCAGGCGCGCCAGCGCTGCCACGAAATCGCGGGCCAATTCAATTTTTCGTGGTCCGCCTGAGCCGAAGTCGACCGAGGCGCTGAGGTCGAGCAGGAACCAGGCGGTCATTTCGCGGTCTTCGGTGTAGACCCGCACATGGGGCACGTCCATGCGCGCTGTCAGGTTCCAGTCGATGTGGCGTACGTCGTCGTGGTGTTGGTACTCGCGCAGGTCGGCCAGGTCCAGGCCGTTACCCCGCATCACCGTGCGGTGGTGTCCTTGCAGCAGTCCGTCAAGCCGCCGCAACACCGTCCATTCGAGGCGCTTGAGCACCTCCTCGGCACGGCCGATCACCGATGCTGCTGCAGGGGCAGCCTCTGGATCCGGGGCCCCCTTGAGCAGCTTACGCAGCCAGCTTTTCATGTTCTAGTGGCTTCGATGGGGCCGGTACCCGGGCCATGATGCGTCCGATCACTGCATCACTGGTCAGCCCTTCGGAGAGGGCCTCGTAAGACAACACGAGTCGGTGGCGCAGCACGTCGGGCACCAGATCGCTCATGTCCTCGGGCAGCACGTAGCCCCGGCCTCTGAGCAGGGCCAGCGCACGCGCCCCTTCGGTCAGGGCGATGGTGGCGCGTGGACTGGCCCCGAAAGTGATCATCGGTTTGAGGTCGGCCAGGTCGTGGCGCTCGGGGTAGCGGGTGGCCGAGACCAGGCGCACCGCGTAGTGCATGAGCGAGGGGTCGACATAGACCTGTCTGCACTGGCTCTGCAGGTCAGCGATTTGCTCCATGGTGGCCACCGCTTGGACTTCGACCTTGGCACCGATCATGCGCTCGACAATGACATATTCTTCTTCGTCGGTCGGGTAATCGACCACCACTTTCATCATGAAGCGGTCCACTTGCGCCTCGGGCAGTGGGTAGGTGCCTTCGGTCTCGATCGGATTTTGCGTGGCCATGACCAGGAAAGGCCGTGGCACGGGATGACTCTGGCCGGCAATCGTGACCTGACGCTCTTGCATCACCTCGAGCAGGGCGCTTTGCACCTTGGCCGGCGCACGGTTGATTTCATCGGCCAGCAGCAGATGGGTGAAGACCGGCCCCAGCGAGGTGCTGAAGTCACCGCTCTTTTGGTTGTAAATGCGCGTCCCCACCAGGTCGGCCGGTACCAGGTCGGGGGTGAACTGGATGCGTTTGAACTGCCCGCGCAGAGCTTGAGCCAGAGTTTTGACGGTCAGGGTCTTGGCCAGACCTGGAACGCCCTCGACCAGAAGATGCCCCTGCGCCAAGGTGGCGATCATGACACGCTCGAGGAAGCGGTCCTGCCCGACCACGACGCGCTTGACTTCGTACAGGATGCGCTCCATCAACTGGGCGGTTTCGGGGGGGATGGCTGGGTTTTCGTGCATGGGAGGATCCTGCTGGGGACACAGTCTTCAGAAAGGGGGAATGCCTACGGCTGAGGCCGCGCTCTCGATGGGCACGGCAAAACCGATGCCAATAAAGGTGCGCTGCTGCGACGGGTTGTAGATGGCGGTGACGATACCCACCACCTGTCCGTCCATGGTGACCAGCGGTCCGCCCGAGTTGCCGGGATTGGCCGCCGCATCAAACTGGATCAGATTGCGCATTTCATGCCGGCCCTCGGGCGATCGGAAGGACCGACCGAGCCCGGACACCACGCCGGCCGATACCGAGGGCCCGATGCCGAAGGGAAAGCCCACCGCCACCACCTCGTCGCCAGGCATCAAATCGGCGGTTGAACGTAGGGTGGCCGCGTTCAGATCGTCCGGAATCTTGTGGGCCTGCAACACAGCCAGATCGTTTTCGGGCTGCACGCCGGTCACGCTGGCTGTGGTTTCCAGTCCGTCGTTGAATTCGATGCGGATCACGCTGGCGCCTTGCACCACATGCAAGTTGGTCAGGATGATGCCCTTGTCGACAATAACCACGCCGGTGCCCACACTGCGTTGCACCAACTCGCCGGTTTTTTTATCGGTGTCGAATCCAGTCACCCGGACCACCGAGGGCGCAATCGCAGCGAAGGCCTTGGCCGCCTTGGAGGGCAGCGGGACGGTTTCGAGGGTCTTGAGGACCGCCCCATCGATGTCTTTTTGCGTCAGGGCGCGCGGCATTTGTCCGGCCAGAGCCATCAGGCTGGCGGCGGTGGCGATGGCCAGGGCGCCGATGAAGCCCCAAAGCAGACGCGGATCGCTCCAGGCAGGCCCGACCAGCCAGCGCCGCAGCCGGGCCAGGGGCCCGGGGCGCCGGGCCGGCGCATTTTCGGGCGAGACCGGCGGTGCAGTTTGGGAGCGGGAGCTGCTGTAGAGGGCGGACCTTCGCATCGGCTGACCTTTTTCGCGGGCCTTTGCAAAAGGTCAGGCCCAGCGCATGGAGAGACGCTAACACATTCGCGCGCCCAACGCATCAGGCCCCGGACATGTTCGAGCCGCCGCCAGCCTTCTCGGGCATCATAGGCGCATGCGCTGGATCGACACCCATTGCCATCTCGATGCCGCCGAGTTTCGCTCCGATGTCGAGGCTGTGCGGCAGCGCGCACGTTTGGCCGGTGTCGAGTTCTGCCTCATCCCCGCCGTCACGGCTGCGGGTTTCTCCGCCACGCGTGAGCTGGCGCACCGTTTTGGTGACGGCTACGCCTTGGGCCTGCATCCGCTCCACATCGGCCAGGCCAGCGAGGTCGACTTGGCCGAACTCGAGCGTGCGTTGATACGCCATCAAGATGACCCCCGGCTGCTTGCGGTGGGCGAGATCGGCCTGGACTTTTTTGTCCCCGAACTGTGCACGCCGCAGATGCGCGTGCAGCAGGAGCGCTTTTACCGGGCCCAGCTGTTGCTGGCACGTCGTCTGGATCTGCCGATCGTTTTGCATGTGCGTCGCTCGGCCGACCGCCTGCTCAAGCATCTGCGCGAGCTTGCCCCGGCTGGGGGATGGCGGGGGATCGCCCACGCCTTCAACGGCAGCGATCAGCAGGCTCTGGGCTTTGCTGAGCTGGGCTTGAAGCTAGGCTTTGGAGGGGCGCTCACTTTCCCGCGGGCCCTGCAGCTGCAGCGTCTGGCTTGCAGCCTGCCGATACAGGCCCTGGTGATCGAGACCGATGCGCCGGATATTGCGCCTCAATGGTTGTACCGCACCGCCGGGGAGCGCCAGCGGGGTCTGCCGCAGGCGCGCAATGAGCCGGCTCAGTTGCCCCGCATCGGCGCCCATCTGGCCCATTTGCGCGGTTTGAAGCCCGAGGACCTGGCCAGTCAGCTGCGCGACAATGCGGTGCAGGCCTTGCCGCGCCTGGCGGGGCTGATCGCCCCCTGACGGGGTATCGAATGCATGGTTGCTCGCCGCCCATCCTCATCCTCCCAGTCTCCGATGCCGGAAGTCTCCTTCAGCGAGGACGGCCAAGTCAGGCATTTGCACCTGGGTACGCCGTGGATTCAGGGCTCCATGCGGCTGGATGCGCCCTTCGATCTTGAGCTGGACTACGTGCAGCGCATGATGGCCTGGCTGCTGTTTCTGAGCCCGGAGTCGGTGGGGAAGTTGCACGCGATGCAGCTCGGGCTGGGGGCCGGCGCCCTGACAAAGTTTTGCCTGAAAAAGCTGCGAATGCGCAACTCGGTGGTTGAGATCAATCCTCAGGTGGTGCAAGCCTGTCGGATGGCCTTTAAGTTGCCGCCTCAATCCGAACGCTTTCGCATCATCCTGGCCGATGCCGCGCGCGAGATCACCCAGGCCGAGCATCTGGGGTCGGTCGATGCCCTGCAGGTGGATCTGTACGACCATGAGGCCGCAGCCCCTGCGCTGGACAGCGCCGATTTCTATGCCGATTGCCACCGACTGCTCACCGACGAAGGTGTGATGACGGTCAATCTTTTTGGGCGCCATGCCCGCTTTGAGCAATCCCTGGCTCACATGGCGCAGGCCTTTGGCGAGGCGGCTCTTTGGAGTTTCGGTCCGACCCGGGAGGGCAACACGGTGGTGCTGGCTCAGCGCCAGCCCTCCAGGCCGCCGCGCACCCTGTTGGCCCAGCGCGCACAAACCATCGAGTCGCGCTGGGGACTGCCAGCGGGCAAATGGCTGCGGCTCCTGCGGCCCCGACAGGTGCAGGCCGAATGAGCCGCCTCAGGGTTTCCCAGTAATTTCCTAGGTGAAAGCCACATGGGGATGATGGGTCAGTGGGTGCACAATCGGCAGGTTTCGCTTTCCTAGGAGTGGTTTCGTGAATATCAAGAGTCAAAAGGATTTCGCATCCGGACTGATGTTCATGGTGGTCGGGGCGGCTTTCGCCTGGGGTGCCACCAAGTACAGCGTCGGTACAGCCGCCCGTATGGGCCCGGGTTATTTCCCGTTGATGCTCGGCGTATTGCTGGCGGTCTTGGGCATGGTGATCACCTTCAATTCCCTGGTGCTCGAGCGGGTGGGCGACCACAGGATCGGCAAGTGGGCCTGGAAGCCGCTGAGTTTCATCATCGGAGGCAACGTCATTTTTGGCATCTGCCTGGGCGGCATTCCGCCCATCGGCCTCAAGCCCCTCGGGCTGATCGTCGGTATCTACGCCCTGACCTTCGTGGCAAGCATGGCCGAGGCCGGTTGGAAGGTGCTCAACACATTCATCCTGGCCTCCGCGTTGGCTGTCGTCAGCTTCCTGGCCTTCATCAAGCTGCTCAACCTGCAGTTCCCGGTTTGGCCCGCCTATTTCACCGCCTGAGGGCCTAGCAAGGAAGCAAGACCATGGATCTCATTGCCAATCTGTCGCTGGGTTTCGATGTTGCGTTTACGCCCATCAACCTGCTCTATGCCTTCATCGGGTGCGTTCTCGGAACCCTGATCGGCGTGCTGCCGGGCATTGGCCCGGTCGCCACCATCGCGATGCTGTTGCCGGCCACGTACGCCTTGCCGCCGGTTTCAGCCTTGATCATGCTGGCTGGCATTTACTACGGCGCCCAATATGGCGGCTCTACCACTGCTGTGCTGGTCAATCTGCCGGGAGAGTCTTCCTCGGTGGTGACCTGTATCGACGGGTATCAGATGGCGCGCAAAGGGCGCGCCGGTCCGGCTCTGGCCTCGGCCGGCCTCGGTTCTTTCTTTGCCGGCTCTGTTGGCACTTTGATCCTGGCTGCCTTTGCGCCTCCTTTGACCGAGGTGGCTTTCAAGTTTGGCCCTGCCGAGTACTTCGCGCTCATGGTGCTCGGCCTGATCGGTGCGGTCGTTCTGGCCTCGGGCTCTCTGCTCAAGGCCATCGCGATGATTCTTCTGGGCCTGCTTCTGGGCCTGGTGGGTACGGACGTTAATTCGGGTGTGGCCCGCTTTTCGTTCGACGTGCCCGAATTGACCGACGGCATCGGCTTTGTGGTTTTGGCCATGGGCATCTTCGGTTACGGCGAGATCATTGCCAATCTGTCGCAGCCGGAACACAGCCGCGAGATTTTTGCCTCCAAGGTGACGGGGCTTATGCCGACCAAGGAAGACTTCAAACGCATCACACCGGCTGTGCTGCGTGGTACGGCCCTGGGCTCGCTCTTGGGTATCCTGCCCGGAGGCGGCGCCTTGCTCGCTGCTTTTGCTGCCTATGCCCTGGAGAAAAAGATGGGCGTCAAGCCCGGTGAAGTACCTTTTGGACAGGGCAATATCCGCGGGGTGGCGGCCCCCGAGTCGGCCAACAATGCGGGAGCGCAAACGTCCTTCATCCCCCTGCTCACCCTGGGTATTCCGCCCAACGCAGTGATGGCCCTCATGGTTGGCGCCATGACCATCCACAACATCCAACCCGGCCCGCAGGTGATGACCAGCAATCCGCAGTTGTTCTGGGGCCTGATCGCCTCCATGTGGATCGGTAATGCCATGCTGGTGATTCTCAACCTGCCTTTAATCGGCATCTGGATCAAGCTGCTGACGGTACCCTACCGGTATCTGTTTCCGGCCATCGTGTTGTTTTGCGCCATCGGCGTCTATTCCACCAACAACAACACCTGGGATGTCTGGATGGTGGCCTTGTTTGGCGTGATTGGCTACGCCTTTATCAAGCTCGGTTGTGAGCCGGCGCCCTTGTTGCTGGGCTTTATCCTCGGGCCCATGATGGAGGAAAACCTCAGGCGGGCCCTCTTGTTGTCGCGCGGCGACTGGTCGGTTTTTGTCACTCGGCCTCTCTCGGCCACCTTGCTGGCCATGGCGGTGCTGATGCTCATCATCGTCCTGCTGCCTTCGGTCAAAAGCAAGCGGCAGGAGGCTTTTGTCGAGGACTGAGCTGGCCTGGCTGCCCGCTGAGCGGCTCCTTCGGGGGCCGTTTTCATTTCACAGGAGCCTGCTGGGCAATGGGGGGCAGTGCGCGCACCTGTGTTGGGGCTCTGCCAAAATAAGTCTATGAACAAACGTCACTTTCTTTCGCGGGCGCTTGCATCCCTGTCGGCCGGTCTTGCAATTCCCCCCGCGTTCGCGCAAAGCTACCCAGCCAAGCCTATCCGCCTGGTGGTGCCTTTCCCGCCGGGAGGCGCGACCGATCTGTTTGCGCGCACGGTCTCGCAAAAGCTCGCCGACCGATTGGGTCAGCCGGTGGTGGTCGACAACAGGCCCGGTGCCGGCGGGACTTTGGGCTCGGACATCGTGGCCAAGGCGCCCGCCGACGGGTATACCTTGCTGCTGTCGACCAGCAGCACGCATTCGATCGGGCCCAACCTCAATCCCAAGATCCCCTATGACGCGGTGCGCGACTTCACCCCGATCTCGCACCTGGGCAATGCTCCGAGCATCATGCTGGTCCCCAACACCTCGCCGGCCAAGACCGTCAAGGATTGGATAGATCATGCGCGCAAGAACCCGGGCCGTCTCAACTATGCCTCCAGCGGCAACGGTACCATCGTTCACCTGACGGCTGAGTTGTTCAAGTCGCAGGCGCAAGTGTTCGTCCTGCACATTCCGTATCGGGGTACGGCTCTGGCCATTCCCGATCTGGTCAGCGGCAAGATCGATGTCCTGTTCGACTCCTTGCCGACCGGTCTGCCGCATGTCAAGGAGGGCCGACTGCGCGCGCTGGGCGTGACCTCGGCCAAGCGCACGCCACTGGCGCCGGACCTGCCGCCCATTTCCGATGTTTTGCCGGGTTATGAGTCGGTGACCTGGTTTGGCCTTTTTGGCCCTCGGGGTCTACCGGCCGATATGGTGCAGCGGCTCAATACGGCGGCCACCCAGGTGCTCAGTGACCCCGATGCGGTCGACAGACTGACTCGGCTGGGCATCGAGCCGGCCGGTGGCCCCCCGGCGCAGTTTTCGCGCATGTTGGCCGGTGAGTCCGCCAAGTGGAAAAAGATCATCGACGAGCGCAAGATCACGCTCGAGTGAGCACGATGCAGTTTGATTTCAACAACCCCTACGGCAGCACCCGCTTGCCTTTGTTTGCCCGCAATGTGGTCTCCACCTCGCATCCGCTGGCGGCGCAGGCTGGTTTGCGCATGTTGCTCAAGGGGGGCAATGCGGTCGATGCCGCTATAGCGGCGGCGGCGGCCCTCACCATCACCGAGCCGGTCAGCAATGGCTTGGGCTCGGACGCGTTTTGCATTTTGTGGGATGGCCAGCGGCTGCACGGCCTCAATGCATCTGGGCCCGCCCCAGCCGCCTGGACGCCGGCCTATTTCGAGCGCAAGTATGGAGTCCAGCCGACGCCGCCCAAGCGCGGCTGGGACTCGGTGACGGTGCCCGGCGCGGTGGCGGCCTGGGCCGCTCTGTCCGAACGTTTCGGCAGACTGCCCTTTGCTGACCTTTTGGAGCCGGCCATCGAGGTGGCCGAGCGCGGCTATCTGATCCCCGTGGTGGTGCAACAAAAATGGCAGGCCGCCACCCCTGAATTGCACGCCCTGCCCGGTTTTGCCCAAAGTTTTCTGCCTTGGGGGCGGGCGCCCAAGGTGGGCGAGCTGTTTCGCTTTCCGGCGGCAGCGCGCGGTTTGAGGGCCATCGCCCAATCCAAAGGCCGGGCCTTCTATGAGGGCGAGATGGCCCAGGCGATGGCCCGGTTTTCACAAGACAACGGCGGCAGTCTGACTGCGGCCGATTTGGCGGCTTACCGTCCGCAATGGGTGGAGCCTATCGCCAAGACCTATCGGTCCTACACTTTGCATGAGATTCCGCCCAACGGGCAGGGCATTGCGGCCTTGATCGCGCTGGGCATCCTGTCTCACTTCGATTTGGCGAGCTTGCCCGTCGACAGCGTGGCTTCCCAGCATGTCCAGATCGAGGCCATGAAGCTGGCCTTCGCCGATGTTTATCGCTATGTGGCCGATCCGCGAAGCATGGAGCTCTCGCCTGAACAGATGCTCGATGATGCCTACTTGGCCGATCGTGCCCGCCTGATCGATCCGCGACGCGCGCAGAATTTCAAGGCGGGCAACCCGGTCAAGGGCGGCACCATCTACCTGAGTACAGCCGATGAGAGCGGCATGATGGTCAGCTTCATTCAGAGCAACTACATGGGCTTCGGTTCCGGGGTGGTCGAGCCGACCTTTGGTGTGAGCTTGCAAAATCGCGGCCATGGTTTCAGCGCCGATCCCGGTGCGCCCAACAGGGCCAATCTGGTAGCCCCCGGTAAGCGACCCTTTCACACCATCATCCCGGCCTTCCTCACGCGTGAGGGCCAACCGGTGATGAGCTACGGCGTGATGGGGGGCAATATGCAACCGCAAGGCCATATGCAGACCCTGGTTCGGATGCTCGACTATGGCCAGAGCCCGCAGGCGGCCTGCGATGCGCCGCGCTGGCGTTTCAACGCAGGACTCAATATCAACGCCGAGGCAGGCATGCACCCCGACACGGTGCGCGGCTTGCAGGCGCTGGGCCATGAACTCGATGTGATCGAGGATTCCTACCAGGATTTTGGTGCCGGCCAGTTCATCTGGCGCGCCGGCGACCCGGCGGTCGAGGGCTATGTGGCGGCCAGCGACGCGCGTCGCGATGGGCAGGCCGTTGGCTTCTGACCCGCAGCGATCAGTCCCGCTTGCCGCGGGAGGCCCAGCCCGCCCGGCCTCGCAGCTGGCCCTGGGCTTGTTGCTGGCGGCTGCCGGTGCGATCGCCTTCAGCGGCAAGGCGATCATCGTCAAGCTCGGTTACCGATACGGCGTCGATGCGGTCACTCTGATCATGTACCGCATGCTGTTTGCCTTGCCGTTTTTTGTGCTCATGGCCTGGTGGGCCGGTCGAGGCCAGGACCCGCTCGACGCGCGCCAGTGGCGCGGCATCGTTTTTTTGGGCGTGACGGGATACTACCTGGCCAGCTTCCTGGATTTTCTGGGGCTGCAGTACATCAGCGCGTCGTTGGAGCGCTTGATTCTTTACCTCAATCCCACCCTGGTCATGCTGATCTCCCTGGTCCTCTATCGCAAGCGGGTGGCTGCCCGGCAGCTGGCCGGCTTGATGATCAGCTATGCCGGTATCGTGGTGGTCTTTGGGCAGGAGTTGAGCTTGCAGGGCCCGGAGGTGGCTCTGGGCAGCGGCCTGGTGTTTGCGAGTGCCTTGTCTTACGCGCTCTACCTGGTCTACAGCGGCGAATTGGTCAAGCGCCTGGGCTCTTTGCGTTTGGTGGGGCTGGCCTCGACGGTGGCCTGCCTGTGCTGCATCGTGCAGTTTGGGGTGATGCGCCCACTCTCCGCGGCCGATGTGCCGTCGCAAGTACTGTGGCTCTCGGTGCTCAATGCGCTGGCCTGCACCGTGGCGCCGGTACTGATGGTCATGATGGCCATCGAGCGCATTGGGGCGGCTCTGAGCGCCCAGGTGGGCATGATCGGTCCGATGGTCACTTTGGGCTTGGGGGCCTGGTTTCTCGGCGAGGCTGTGACGGCCTGGGTTTTGCTGGGTACAGTTTTGGTCTTGGCCGGTGTGTATGGGGTCACCCGCCAGCGCGATCGGCCCGACGATCGCCCGGTCGTCGGTGCACGGGACAGTTAAAGGAGTTCAGGATGGATCTGGGTATAGCAGGCCGTTGGGCTTTGGTGGGCGGTGCCAGCAAGGGTTTGGGCTGGGGGTGCGCGCAGGCGCTGGTGCGCGAGGGCGTCAATGTGCTTATCGTAGCCCGGGGGGCACCGGCGCTGGAGGCGGCGGCCGCTCAATTGCGCCAGCAGGCCAGTGGCGGCGCCCAAGTGCTCCCGCTGGCCTGCGATATCACCACCGTGGCCGGGCGCGAAGCCGTCTTTGGCCTACGGTCTGACTTCGATATCGTGGTCACCAATGCGGGTGGCCCGCCGCCCGGAGATTTCCGCAGCTGGGACCGACAGGCCTGGATCCAGGCCGTCGATGCCAATATGCTCACGCCGATCGAGTTGATCAAGGCCACCGTCGACGGCATGGCTCAGCGCGGTTTCGGCCGCATCGTCAATATCACTTCCAGTTCGGTCAAGGCGCCTATAGACATTCTGGGGCTGTCTAACGGCGCGCGAAGCGGACTGACCGGCTTTGTCGCCGGGGTGGCGCGCAGCTCTCTGGCAGCCCGAGGTGTGACCCTCAACAACCTGCTGCCCGGTGCTTTTGACACCGATCGCCTGCGTGCCACCCAGGAGGCAGCGGCGGCGCGCAGCGGTCAGAGCGTGGAGGCAGTGGCCGCTGCGCGTCGGCAGGCCATTCCGGCCCAGCGCTTTGGCACCGCCGAAGAATTTGGTCAGGTCTGCGCCTTCCTGTGCAGCCTGCAGGCCGGCTATCTGACCGGACAAAACATACTGCTCGACGGGGGTACTTACCCGGGTACCTTCTGAGCGACCTTAGCGGATGAACTGGTCGATATAGCCTTCGCCCAAGCCGTTACCCGCATAGTGACGCCGGCATTTGTCGATGCGTGTGAACACGTCATCGTAGCCAGTGCAGCGCCCGTCTGGGTCGACATAGATCATGGCCCCGTTGACCTGAAACAGGGTGATCATCTCCTCCACCCCTGCATCGACGACCAGGGTGTGGGTTTCACCAGGCGCTTCGTAGACATACGATCCCTCCGTTGCCACCCAGTCATGCTCGAGGTAGCGCCAACGGCCCTTGAGCACGAAGCCGTGTACCGGTTGCGGATGGCGGTGGCGCGAGAGCACCCCCGCTCGTCTGACGCGCAGCAGGTTCATCCAATAGCCACGGCTGGCCGACAGACACAGCGGCCGGAACCAGACGTTGTCATCCACCGGCACCCAAATGCGTTCGTCTTGTGGGATGGCATGGGGCACCACCAACTCGGGGGGAGAGTCCTTGGGCATAGGCAGGCGGTAGGCTTGCCATTTCTCGTCAGGTGCGGCGGTGGAGTTCATGCGATCCTTGCAAGGGGTAAGTGGCAGTTTGGGGTGAGATTCAGGCAACCAGATAGCCGCCATCGACGGGCAGTACCACACCGGTGACAAAGGCAGCGGCCGGGCTGGCCAGGAACAGAACCGGCCCGGCCACATCGGCCGGCGTTCCCCAGCGTGCCATCGGGGTACGGGCGAGGATGGCTGCGCTTCGAGCCGGATCGTCCTGCAGGGCCTGGGTGAGCGGCGTGGCGATCCACCCGGGCGCTACCGCATTGACGCGGATGCCGTCGGGCGCGTAGGCGATGGCCAGGCTTTTGGTGAGCTGCGCAACGCCCCCTTTGCTGGCGCTGTAGCCGGGCACCAGGCCCCCACCGAAAAAGCTCAGCATGGAGGCCGTGTTGATGATGCAGCCGCCGCGGGCCTTCAGGCCCGCCCGGGCGGCGCTGCAAACCCTTTGGGTGCCATTGAGGTTGATGTCGATCGTGTCGGCAAAGGCCTGCGGATCATGCTCGGCCCCGCGCCGTATGACGCCAGCGCAGTTGACCACCACATCGAGCGGCCCCAAGCCTTCTACCCAGGCCTTTACAGCCGCGCCGTCACGCACATCGAGTGCATGGGCTTCAAGGCCATGAGTGCTGTGGGCGCGCTCGACCTCAGCCTCGGTGGCCCCGGTGACGAAGACGGTACCGCCGCGCTCGGCAAAGGCTTGTGCGATAGCCGCCCCGATGCCGCTGGTGCCACCGGTCACCACAATGCGCTGTTGCGTGAAATTCATCATGTTTGGGCTCCACCCAGGGCTTGGAGCACCTGGTTCTTGTGCGGAATCGGATCGACGGCCCCGTAGCCCTCGGTGGACAGGGCGGCGGCCACGCTGGCGTAGCGGCCCGCCTGTTCGAGGCAATCGCCGTCGAGCAATCGCGCGATGAAGGCGCCGCCGAAAGTATCGCCGGCACCGGTGGCATCGACCGGCTGACAGGGGTGCGGTGCGATGTGATGGCGCTCGCGGCCGTTGGCCACCAGTGCGCCTCTGTGGCCCAGTTTGAGGGCCACGGTCTGGGCCCCTTGGGCCAGGCAGTGGTCGACGATGGCTTCGTCGCTTTCCAGGCCAGTGAGCGTCACCATGTCTTCGTAGCTGGGCAGACAAATGTCGCACGATCTCAGGGCCTGGCCCATCACCGCCTGCGCCTGTGCCAACGGCCACAGCTTGAGACGCAGATTGGTGTCAAAGCTGACCCAGCGGCCAGCCGCTCGGGCGGCCTGCGCCATCGCCAAACCGGCATCGCGGGCGCTGTCGGAAATGGCCAGGCTGATACCCGAGAGATGAAACACGCGCGACGGTGGTGCCGATCCATGGGTCAGTCCATCGCGCCCCAGGCGACTGGCTGCGCTGCCTTTGCGAAAGAAGTGAAAGTGATGGCCTGCGCTGTCATGGGTGACGAAATAGATCGCGGTGAAGGCGTGCTCGTCTGTGGCCACCCAGGCGTGATCAACGCCCTCGCGGGTCCATAGCTGGCGCAGCATCTGCCCATAAGGGTCAGCCCCCACTGCGCTGATATAGGCCACGCGCGCGCCCTGGCGTGCTGCGGCAATGGCAAAGTTGGACGTATCGCCGCCAAAGCCCTGGAAATAGCTGCGCCCGCTGTTCTCGCCGGTCTGGTTGAATTCGACCATCGGCTCGCCAAAGGCGACGATGTCAAAGTCCTTTTGATCCGGCTCGCTCTGGGGGGAGGTCATGGTGTTTTTATCTTCGCGACGACACCACAATGCCGCCGACGATCATGATGAAGGCCACGAGGTGAAAAATCTGGGGCGCCTCACCGAGAAAGAAGGTTGACAGTAAGGCTGCAAAGAGTGGGGAGAGATTGCTGAAGAAGGCGGCAATTTGTGGACCGGCCCTTTGTACGCCCATGCCCCAGAAGCGGTAGGCCAGCACGGCGGGCCCCACCGCAATAAAGACGATCGCGGCCACGACAGGCCAGCTCCAGAGAATCTGCGGCGAGCCCAAGGTCCACTCGGCACCTGCAAACAGTCCCGACCACACCAGTCCGAACAGGATCTGTGCCATCAAAAAACCGGCCCAGTCGCTGCGCAGCTCGCTCGGTTCGTTCGGACGCGCGAGCATCCAGCTGTACAGGCTCCAGCAGAGGGTGGCCAGCAGCACATAGGCATCGCCGGGCACGAAGCGCAATTGCATCAGGACGGACCACTGCCCGCGACACAAGACCAGCACGACGCCTCCTATCGACAAAACGGCCCCCACCCACTGCCGGCCCGATATGGCCTGGCCGTGCAGCAGCCGCCCCAGCAGCAGTGTCCAGACAGGCATGCTGCCGGCTACCAGCGTCACGTTGACTGCATTGGAGGTGTGCAGGGCCATGTACTGCAGGGTGTTGTAGGCGCCAATGCTCAACAGCCCGAGCACGGCCAAGCGCCGCCAGTGGGGCCAGATGGGGCCATCGGGCCGCAAAAAGCGCCAAGCCAGGGGCAGCAGGATCACAAAAGCAAGAACCCAGCGCAGCAGATTGAGCGTCAGCGGTGGCACCTGCTCGTGAATCCATCGCCCCACCAGTGCATTGGCTGCCCACAGCAGCGCAGAGGTGCTGAGCATCAGCGCCGTGGTCAGGGACAGGTTTGGGCTCACCGTAGGACTGTAGCGCAGTCGGACATGTCAGGCGGTGGTCTGCGGATGGCCCGATTTCGTGCCAAGATGTCGGGGTATCCCAACAAATTCAAGCACAAGGAGATCGCAATGAGCGCCACTTTATCCAAGACCGTCCGCATCGAAAAGTTTGGCGGCCCTGAGGAAATGAGGCTGGTCGATGTCAGCGTGGGTGATCCGGGGCCGGGCGAGATCCGGATTCGGCACAAAGCGGTCGGACTCAATTTCATCGATGTCTACCAGCGTACGGGTCTCTACACCATGCCCTTGCCACTGAATCTGGGCATGGAAGGCTCGGGCATCGTCGAGGCGGTGGGCGAAGGGGTCACACATCTGAAGGTGGGTGACCGCGCCGCTTATGCCAGCCAACCGCCGGGCAGCTATTGCCAGGTGCGGGTCATGCCCGCTCGCTGCGTCTGCAAACTGCCCGAGACCATTTCTTTTGAAACGGGGGCGGCCATGATGCTCAAAGGCATGACGGTTCAATACCTCTTGCGTCGTACTTTGCCGCAAGGCGGCCTGCAGGCGGGTGACTTTGTGCTGTTTCATGCCGCGGCCGGTGGTGTCGGTCTGATTGCATGCCAATGGGCGCGCGCTCTGGGTTTGCAACTCATTGGTACGGCCGGTTCCGATGAGAAGTGCGCCTTGGCCCAATCCAATGGCGCTGCCCACGTGATCAACTATGCCAAGGAAGACTTCGTGGCGCGAGTCAAGGAAATTACTGGCGGCAAGGGCGTGAAGGTGGTGTATGACTCGGTGGGGGCCGATACCTTCATGAAGTCACTCGACTGCCTGCGGCCCTTCGGCTTGATTGCCAACTTTGGTAACGCCTCGGGCAAGGTACCCCCCTTTGACATCAATGTGCTGGCTGGCAAGGGCTCGCTCTATGCCACCCGACCGACCCTGTTCACGCATTTGGCCACCCGGGAGGCGACGCAGGAGATCGCAGACGACCTGTTCGGCATGGTGACCAGCGGCAAGGTGAAGATCCAGATCGATCAGAGCTTCCCCTTGGAGCGCGTGGCTGATGCGCACCGCGACCTTCAGGCGCGCAAGACCACGGGATGCACCATTTTGACCCTGTGAGGGACCGCCATCACCCCTGGGGGTAAGGCGGCGGCTATCGCGACCGTCTCACCCGCATCAGCTCATCGAGGATCAGGCAGGCAGCGCCCACGGTAATGGCGCTGTCGGCCAGATTGAAGGCCGGGAAATGCCAGCCGGCCCAATGAAAGTCAAGAAAATCGACGACATGGCCGTGCACCAGGCGGTCCACTGCATTACCGACTGCCCCGCCCAAAATACAGCTGAGCGAAAAGCAAAACAACCTTTGTGTCGGATGCGACTTCAGCAGGTAGAGGATCAAGACCGTGGCCGCGGCCGCGATGCCGGTGAAAAACCAACGCTGCCAGCCCGATGCCCCGGCTAAAAAAGAAAACGCCGCGCCGCTGTTATGCACCCGCACCAAGTTGAAGAAGGAAGTCAGGGCTTGGGCCTGTCCGTGCTCAAAGCGGCCCAGAACAAGCACCTTGGTCAACTGATCGAGCAAAAAAATCAGCAGCGCCAGCGACAGCCAGGGCAGCATGCTTTTGGACCCCTTGGCCATCAGGCCACCTCACGCGCCTCTCCGGCGCCGTAGAGGTTGCTGGTGCACCGCCCGCACAGCGTGGGGTGTGCCGGATCGTGGCCCACATCGTCGCGGTAATGCCAGCAGCGCTCGCACTTGGGCGCCGCGCTGGGCGCGACCTCGATGCGCAGCGCCTGACCCTGTACGCAGTGCAACTGCGAGGTGATGAAGACAAAGCGTGCATCCTCGCCCAGACTCTCGATCAGCGTAAAGTCCTGCGGCGGCAGATGCAGGGTGACCGTGGCCTGTAGCGAGGAGCCGACCTGACCGGCCGCCCGCAGGCTCTCGATCTCCTTGTTGACGGCATCGCGAATGTCGCGGATGCGTGCCCATCGTGCGAGCAGGGCCGCATCGGGCGTACCCAGGTCGGCATAGGTTTCCAGGAAGATGGATTCGGAGCGTCCAAAGCTCATCCAGGCTTCTTCGGCGGTAAACGACAGGAAGGGCGCCATCCATCGCAGCATGGCGTGCGTGATGCGATACAGAGCCGTCTGCGCGCTGCGGCGCGCCAGGCTGTCGGGGGCGGTGGTGTAGAGCCTGTCCTTGAGCACATCCAGGTAGAAGGCGCCCAGGTCTTCCGAGCAGTAAACCTGCAGCTTGGAGACCACCGGATGGAATTCATAGACCTCGTAGTGCCGCAGGATCTCGCTTTGCAGCTCGGCCATGCGGGCCAGCGCGTAGCGGTCGATCTCCAGCAGCTGTGCATCGGGCACGGCATGGCGGGCCGGATCAAAGTCGCTCACATTGGCCAGCAGAAAGCGCAGCGTGTTGCGAATGCGACGGTAGGCGTCGACCACCCGGGCCAGGATCTTGTCGTCGATATTCAGATCGCCCGAGTAGTCGGTGGCGGCCACCCACAGCCGCACGATTTCGGCGCCGAGCTTTTGCGTGATTTCCTGCGGCACCACCACGTTGCCCAGGGATTTGCTCATTTTGCGTCCCTGGCCATCGGTGGCAAAGCCGTGTGTCAGCAAGCCTCGGTAGGGCGCCCGGCCTTCGAGCGCGCAGCCCAGCAGCAAAGAGCTGTGGAACCAGCCGCGATGCTGGTCGTGTCCTTCCAGGTAGAGGTCGGCCTCGGGTCCTTGATCATGGTGGGGCGGGCGGGCGTAGGCCTCCTTGTGGCTGCCGCGCAGCACATGGCTGAAAGTGCTGCCCGAGTCGAACCAAACCTCCAGAATGTCGGTGCTCTTGGTGTAGTGCACCGCTTCCGGACCCAAGATCTCCTCGGCAGTGACCCGGCTCCAGGCCTCGATACCGCCGCGTTCCACTCGCTCGGCCGCTTGGTCCAGGATATCCAGGGTGCGTGGGTGTAATTCGCCGCTTTCCTTGTGGATGAAAAAGGGCAGCGGCACACCCCAGCTACGCTGGCGTGAAATACACCAGTCGGGACGGCCTGCGATCATGTCGCGCAAGCGGGTCTTGCCGTTTTCGGGGTAGAAGCGGGTTTGTTCGATCGCCTCCAGGGCGAGTTGGCGCAGGGACTGGGCCGGCTTGAGCGCCGGGTTTTCGAAAACGCCGTTACCCTCGTCCATGCGCACAAACCACTGCGGAGCGGCGCGATAGATCACTGGGGTCTTGTGCCGCCAGCAGTGTGGATAGCTGTGGGTGATGGTGTGCGTGGCCATCAGCCGACCGGCCTCGCGCAGGGTTTGCAAGATGACGGGCACCGCTTTCCAGATGTGCTGACCGCCGAACAGAGGCAGGTCCGTGGCGTACAGACCATTGCCTTGCACCGGATTGAGGATGTCCTGGTAATCGAGGCCGTGGGCCACACAGGAGTTGAAGTCGTCCACGCCGTAGGCCGGGGCTGAATGCACGATGCCCGTGCCATCGGTGTCGCTCACATAGTCGGCCAGGTACAGCGGCGCCTTGCGGGTGTAGCTGTAGCGGCCCACCGGGGTCGGGACGTCGTGCAGCGGATGGCGGAAGACCAATCCCTTAAGAGCCTGGCCCTTGGCGGTGGCGATCACCGAACCTTCCAGCCCGTAGCGTTTCAGACAGGTTTCAACCAGGCCGGCTGCCAGCAGCAGCACGCCGCTTGGCGTGTCCACCAGTGCGTAGTCAAGTTCCGGGTGGGCGTTGAGGGCCTGGTTGGCGGGCAGGGTCCACGCGGTGGTGGTCCAGATCACGGCAAAGCCCGTCTTACCTGGGGGCAGGGCTTCGAGTCCAAAAGCTTGCGCCAACTGGCCCGGCGTATCGGCCTCGAAGGCCACGTCCAGGGTCTCGCTTTTCTTGTCGGCGTATTCGATTTCAAACTCGGCCAGAGACGAACCGCAGTCGAAGCACCAGTACACCGGCTTGAGGCCCCGGTAGACAAAGCCGCGTTCGATCACCCGCTTGAAGGCGCGAATCTCCCCGGCCTCGTTGGCAAAGTCCATGGTGCGGTACGGTCGCTCCCAGTCGCCGAGCACGCCCAGTCGCTGAAAGTCTTCAAGCTGCTGTTCGATTTGCTCAGTGGCAAAGGCGCGACTCTTGGCTTGCATCTCATCGCGCGAGAGGTGCCGGCCGTGCAGTTTTTCGATCGCGTTTTCGATCGGCAGACCGTGACAATCCCAGCCGGGGATGTACTGCGCGTCAAAACCAGCCAGCTGCCGTGTCTTGACGATCATGTCCTTGAGCACCTTGTTGAGCGCATGGCCTATGTGCAGTTTGCCATTGGCATAGGGTGGCCCGTCGTGCAGGACGAACAGAGGTCGGCCGGCACTGGCTTGACGTAGCTTTCGATATAGACCGCTGTCATTCCAGGCTTTGACCCAGGCCGGCTCGCGTTTGGGCAAATCGCCTCGCATCGGAAAGGGCGTGTCCGGCAGGTTCAGGGTGGCGCGGTAATCCGTGGCTTTTTCACTCATGGGTGTGACGGTGATGGGGCTGCGGCGCAGCGGCTGTGGGTCGACGGGGTCGGGGCTGTGGGTCTCAGCGCCCCTGGGCTTGGGTGGCAGGGCAGCAGACCCCTGGCCGGCTCATCGGCGGGCCGGGGCAAGCGGCCCTGGCTTCAAATTCGGTCGCGGGTGGTCTGCCGACGCGTTTGACCATGGCGCGAGGCGAACCAGGCGCGGGCGTGCTCACAATCGGCGTCAATGCCCTCTGTCAGGGCCTCCAGGCCTTCGTACTTGCGTTCGTCGTGTAGTTTGTGCAGCAGGTCCACGCGCACGATTTTACCGTAGCCCCCCTCGAGGGCCAGCGGGTCCGGCCAGTTGAGCACATGGCTCTCCAGCAGCACCTGTCCGGCGTTGATGTCGCTGGCCTCCAGCGAGGGACGCACCCCGAAGTTGGCCACGCCCTGGAGAGCTTCGGGTGCCAGGCCATGCACTTCGACCACGAAAATGCCGCCGGCGGCCGGCTTACGGTGGGCAAATCGCAGATTGAGCGTGCGAAAGCCCTGGCCTGCGCCCATCCGACCGGCGCCCAGCTGGCGTCCGAGTTTGCGACCATGCACCACATGTCCCGAAATGGCGTAGGGACGGCCGAGCAGACTCGCAGCCAGACTCATATTTCCCAGCGCCAGGGCTTCGCGCACGGCCGAGCTCGAAACCCGCAGGCCGTGCACCTCGTAGCTGTTCATGCGGGCTACATCAAAGCCCAGCTCTGCGCCTGCTGCATCGAGCATGGCGTAATCACCTGCACGCCGAGCGCCAAAGCGGAAGTCGTCGCCAACCAGCACATAGCGCACCTGCAGACCCTGCACCAGAATCTCGGTGATGAATCGACGCGCATCAAGCCCGGCCAGCGAGGCGCGAAAGGGCAAAACCACCACCTCGTCTACGCCGCAGCGCTGTAATTCGGTGAGTTTGTCGCGCAGGGTGGAGATGCGTGCCGGTGCCAACTCGGGGGAGAAATACTCGCGAGGGTGCGGCTCGAAAGTCATGACGCGCACCGGCAAATCGCGGTGAGCCGCCTCGCTGCGCAGCAGAGCCAGCATGGCCTGATGGCCTCGATGCACGCCATCGAAATTACCGATGGTCAAGGCGCAGGGGCTGGCCAGATCACGGTGCTGGTATCCACGGAAAATCCTCATGTCGCCCAGATTATCGGCCGGTCTGAAGAAAGGTCATCAATTCAAGTTATATTGTGTCTATAGCGTGGTCGGGTCAGGGCGGTGAGGCTCGGGGCCCGCAGCGTGACCGTCTGTCTTGCCGTTCAGGAGGTTCGCTTGAAGGTATTGAAGCTCTCCGCCCAGGGCTTGCCGCAGTCCTGGATCAGTCTTGAGCAGGCCGTGCTGCACTATGCCGCCGACGAGGTGCGCTGGGAGGCCGGCGTCGAGGTGGCGCTGTTTCGGGGCGGGCACAATGCCCGCACCGGTGAGCAGTCGCAGATCCGCGTCAACAGCATCATCGGTACCCGGGGCGTTCCCAACATCAACCCCTTCGAGCTGCGGCCGGGTCTGACCAACGGCAAGCTGTTTGCCCGCGACCGCAATGTGTGTGCGTACTGTGGCAATCGCTTCCACGAGAGCGATTTGACCCGCGAGCACATCATTCCGTTTGCGCAAAACGGCGTAGACAGCTGGATGAATGTGGTCACCGCTTGCCGGTCTTGCAATCACCGCAAGGGCAGCCGAACCCCCGAGCAGGCGCGCATGTCCTTGCTCTACACGCCCTATGTGCCGAGCTTGTGGGAAGACTTCATTTTGCGCAATCGCCGCATCCTGGCCGATCAGATGGAGTTTTTAATGGCGCATGTGCCGCGCCATTCGCGGCTGCTTATCTGAAAGCCCCCGCCTGCCCCGGATGAGCCGGCGGGCGGGGCTGCGACCGCCGGACTCAGCTGAAGACGCCGGCCGTATCGTCCATGCTGCTTGCGACTTGACCCAGGTGGTGCAGCGTATCGCCGAAGCTCAATTCGAGCTGGGTTAGCTTCTTGAAGCAGTGGCTGATGATGTACTCGTCCGTCACACCGATGCCTCCGTGCAATTGCACGCTCTGCTGGCCCACAAAACGCATGGATTGTCCGAGCTGTACCTTGGCCCGGGCGATCGCTTGCCGCCGCTCGGTCGGCGATGCATCGAGTTTGAGCCAGGCGTAATAGCTCATAGACCGTCCGAGCTCGACCTGCATCTTCATATCGGCTACCCGGTGCCGCAAGGCCTGAAAGCTGGCGATGGGTACGCCGAATTGCTGGCGCTGCTTGATGTAGTCACAGGTGATATCCAGGCTGCGCTCCATGACGGCCACCGCCTCAGCGCAGACGCAGGCGGTGCCCACGTCGACCGCATGTGACAGCGCGGCCAGGCCGTCGGTGGTGACCAGTGCGGCTGGCGTGTCTTGAAAATGCAGCTCGGCGGCGCGGCCGCCCTCTTGGGTGCTGTAGCCCTGGCGGTGCAGGCCCGCCGCGCTGGCCTCGATGCAAAAGAGGGCGATCTGCCCTTCCAGCTGGGCCGAGACGATCAGCGCCCCGGCTTGATCCCCGGCCGGCACCACATGCTTGCTACCGTTGAGCCGGTAGGCCCCTCCCCCGCCGCTGGCCTGCGTCTGGCAAACATCGGGACGGTGGCGCCCGCCGCGCTCCTGCCAGGCCAGCGCGATCAAGCTTTGACCGCTGGCCAGCTCGGGGAGCCAATGCGCCTGCAAGGCCTTTGGCGCCCAGGTCGATAGCAGCAGGCCGGCCATCAGGGCTTGTGACAGCGGCTCGAGCACCAGACCACGGCCCAATTCTTCCATCACCACCATGGCCTCCACCGGACCGAGTCCCAGGCCCCCGTGTTCGGCTGGCACGCTCAGTCCGGTCAGTCCGAGCTCGGCCATCTCCAGGTAGGCCTGCCGGGAAAATCCACCGTCCCGCGCGATCTGGCGACGTCTTTCGAAGACATAGGCCTTCTCCACCCAGCGCGCCACCGCCTCGCGCAGCTGCAACTGGTCGTCTGAGAAATCGAAATCCATGCGATCTTCCTTTCAGCCCAGCAAGGCCTGCGCCACGATATTGCGCTGCACTTCGTTGCTGCCGCCGTAAATCGTGGTCTTGCGCATATTGAAATAGTTGGGCGCCAGCGGCGCGCAGTGCATCGCACCGCCTGGAAAAGCCGGCAATGGCCCGACCTGATCGCCCTGCCAGCCGGCGTCCATGGCCTCGAACAGCAGCGGCAAGGCGCTGGGTCCGGCTGCGAGCATCATCAACTCGGTGTAGCGCTGCTGGATTTCGCTGCCGCGTATCTTGAGCAGGCCGGCGATGTCCAGCGATTGCTTGCCTGAGCGCTCGGCCGATAGCACCCGCAGCACCATCATCTCCAAAGCCACGACATCGACTTCAAGCAGCGCGATCTGGTCACGAAAGCGCCAGTCGTCCCAGACACCTTCGGTACGCGCGATGCGCTTGAGGCGTTCGAGTTCTCTCTTGGCGCGGTTGACATCGGCAATATTGGTTCGCTCGTGTCCGAGCAGGTATTTGGCGTAGGTCCAACCCTTGTTTTCCTCGCCCACCAGATTTTCCGCCGGGACCTCGACCTGATCGAACCAGACCTCGTTGACCTCGCACTCGCCATCGAGCAGCCGGATGGGGCGCACGCTGACACCGGGCGACTTCATGTCGATCAGCAGGAAGCTGATGCCGGTCTGCGGCTTGCCCTCGTGGCTGGTGCGCACCAGGCAGAAGATCCAGTCGCCATATTGGCCAAAGGTGGTCCAGGTCTTTTGGCCATTGACGATGTAGCGGTCTGCCCTGCGTTCAGCGCGCGTCTTGAGGGAGGCCAGGTCAGAGCCGGAGCCGGGCTCACTGTAGCCCTGGCTCCACCAGACTTCGCCGCTGGCAATGCCGGGCAAAAAGCGCTGCTGCTGCTCGGCGCTGCCGAAAGCCATGATCACCGGCGCAACCATCACTGGGCCGAAAGGAACGACACGCGGCGCTCCAGCCAGGGCGCACTCTTCTTCGAACAAGTGTCGCTGCACTGCGTTCCAGCCTGGACCGCCGAAGGCCTTGGGCCAGGCATGGCCCAGCCAGCCTTTGGAGCCGAGGATTTTTGCCCAGCCCTGCATGTCTTGGCGGGTCAGGCGCAGACCCTGTTTGACTTTATCGGCAATCGGTCGTGGCAGGTGGGCCCGAACCCAGGTTCGGATCTCATCTCGAAACTGCAATTCTTCGGCGGTAAAGGCCAGATCCATGCGTTCATCTCCATGAGGCTGGGCCTTCAAGGCCCGCAGGTTGGGGTCGGCCCTGCACCCCGCAGTGCCAACACGGCTGTCATTGTGACCGCAGCCGGGCCGGTTGGTTCTCCCGGGGCTGGCCGACCGGCTCCTTCTAAACTCGAGGCATGTCCCAACAGCTGCCATCGCGATCCAAGACCCCTGCTCCTGCCGGCGCGACGCGGCCTATCGTCATTCTCATCTCAGGCGGCGGCTCGAACATGCGGGCCCTGGTAGAGGCGGCCCAGCGCGAGGGCTGGGCCGAGCGTCTGAAAGCGCGGGTGGTGGCGGTGATCAGCAATCGCCCCGATGCCAAGGGGCTCGATTGGGCGCGGGCGGCGGGCCTGGCCACGCAGGTGCTTGACCATCGCGGCTTTGACAGCCGCGAGGCCTTCGATGTCGAACTCATGCGATTGATCGATGGTCACCAGCCCGCGCTGGTCCTGCTGGCTGGCTTCATGCGCATCCTCACGCCCGACTTTGTGCGGCATTACGAAGGGCGCTTGGTCAATATCCATCCCTCGCTGCTACCGGCCTTTCCTGGCTTGCACACTCACCGCCGCGCGCTGGAGGCGGGCTGCAAGTTCGCTGGCGCCACCGTGCATCTGGTGACGGCCGAGCTCGATCACGGACCTATTTTGGCGCAGGCGGTCGTACCGGTGATGCCCGGCGATACAGAGCAGGCCCTGGCCCAGCGCGTACTCTCGCAGGAGCATCGGATTTACCCGCAAGCGGTGGCCGCCTGGCTGCAAAGCCATTGAGTCCCTTTTCTGCTCTGCGCCGAGGCGGCGGGTGCCCCGGCGCGCCCAGAAGCCCAGCCTACATCTTGGCCTGAAACACCAGCCCAGCATGTTCGCGCAGGGCGTGGAACTTGATCTTGGGCCACTGCTGCTCGACGGCGCGCAAGGTGGCGCTGTGGTCGACCAGCAGAGTCGGTGCGTCGACAGCGTCCAACGCCACCCGATGTTGATTGGCGTCGATGAACTTCTTGAGCTCGACCGCATCGTCCGCCGTGACCCAGCGTGCCAGGTTGAAGTGGCTGGCGCTGATGCGCGCTTTGACGCCGTATTCATGCTCGAGTCGATGGGCCACCACTTCAAACTGCAGTTGACCCACGGCGCCGAGCAGCAAAACCGAGCCGGCCACGGGGCGGAACACCTGGATCGCACCCTCCTCGCCAAGCTGGGTCAGACCAGCGCGTAGCTGCTTGGAGCGCAGCGGGTCGGCCACCTCCACGCTGCGGAACATTTCCGGCGCAAAGAAAGGCAGCCCGGTAAATTGCAAGGCCTCGCCCTCAGTGAGGGTGTCGCCCAGCTGCAGTACGCCGTGGTTGGGAATGCCGATGATGTCGCCGGCAAAGGCGGTGTCGAGCAATTCGCGTCGCTGGCTCATGAAGCTCACCACGGTGTTGGGCCGCAGCTCCTTGCCGCTGCGAACCACCTTCAGTCGCATGCCCCGCTCAAACCGGCCTGAGGCCACCCGTAAAAAGGCAATCCGATCACGGTGGGCGGGGTCCATATTGGCCTGGATCTTAAAGACCACCCCAGAAAATTTCTTCTCATCGGGCTGTACCACCCGTTGCAGGGCGGCGCGATCGGCCGGGGGCGGGGCCAGGTCGACCAGTGCGTCAAGCACCTCCTGCACGCCGAAGTTGTTGATCGCCGAGCCAAAAAACATGGGTGTCTGCTGGCCGGTCAGGAAGTGGCCGTGCTCAAAAGCCGGAGTCGCTGCGGCCACCAGCTCGATCTCGCCCCGGGCCTGGGCATACTCGGCACCAAAGCGCTGTACGGCCTGCGGATTGTTCAGGCCTTCGAGAATTTCATCCTCGCCGCCGGCCTTGTCCTCTCCCGGGCTGAAGATACGCATACGGTCGTTGCGCCGGTCGAAGACGCCGTGAAACAGCTTGCCCATGCCCACCGGCCAGGTGAAGGGCACTACGGTCATACCCAGCTCTCTCTCGATCTCATCCATCAGGCCCATCGGGTCCTGAACCTCGCGGTCCATCTTGTTGACGAAGGTCAGGATGGGGGTATTGCGGGCCCGGCAAACTTGCAGCAGCCGCCGCGTTTGCGGCTCCACGCCGTTGGCCGCATCGATCACCATGAGTGCCGCATCGACCGCGGTGAGCACACGGTACGTGTCTTCGGAGAAATCCTGATGACCTGGCGTGTCGAGCAAATTGATAACGCAATCGCGGTATTCCATCTGCATCACCGAGGAGGCCACCGAAATGCCGCGCTGCTTTTCGATTTCCATCCAGTCGGATGTGGCATGCCGCGCGGCCTTTCGCGCCTTGACACTGCCGGCAATCTGGATGGCGCCAGAGAAAAGCAGCAGTTTCTCGGTCAGGGTGGTTTTGCCGGCGTCGGGGTGGGAGATGATGGCAAAGGTTCGGCGGCGCCGAACCTGGCTGGCGATTTCTTCAGACATAAGTGGCGATTATCGGTGGCAGGGCCCTGGCATTACCGCAAGGGCGCAGCCTTCGCAGGGCCCTGCTCGGCGCCCGCGGGTGTGGGAGCTCTGCCTCGGGGCGATGGACGGTATGACAGCGCTGTGGTGACGATCGGTGCAGTTGCCCTCAGCCGTCCGAGCCGCCCTGTGCGGGTCCTTGCCATTGAAAGCGGGCTTGTCGCACGCCATTGATCTCGACATCTTCCTGGAACATGGCCGCCGGCCGCACCCACAAGCCCTGCCTGCCGTACAAGGCGCGGTAGAGCGTCATCGGCTCGAGCGTTTCGCTGTGACGCACCGTCCCCAGCACTTCATAGGGCAAGCCTTTGTAGTGCAAATACAGCCCCGGCGGGGTTTCGATCAGTTCGGGCAGGTCGTCATCGGTCATGGCGGGCTTTGCGGATGGGACAATGTGGGCATGCATCCTAAGGCTCTTTTGGACAGCGCGGCTGATTTGCTCAAGCAGGTCCTGCGTTTCGATCACCCGGCTGATGCCGTTCTTTCGCGCTACTTCCGCGAACACAGACTGGGGCCGCGCGAACGTGCCACCTTGGCCGAGACGGTCTTCGATGTCTTGCGCCGGAAAATCTTCTTGAGCTATCTGGCCCAGTCTGGTTCGGGGCCGATGGAGCGCAGGCTGGCCATTTTGGGTTTTTCCGCGCCGCGTGACTTTTTGTATGGCGCGCTTCATGCCGCTGAGAAGCAGTGGCTCGAGCAGTGCGACCAGGTGCGCCCCGGCGATCTGATGGACCTGCATCGGCACAACCTGCCGCAGTGGCTGGTCGATGCGCTCAAGCCCGAAGTGGGCGATCAGTTTGCGGCGCTGGCCGACAGCCTGGGCCGACCGGCAGGGTTGGATTTGCGGGTCAACCTGCTCAAGGCCAAGCGCGCAGAGGTGCAGCAGGCCTTGGCCCGATTGGGCATGCCTTGCGAGCCCACGCCGTATTCACCCTGGGGCCTGCGTCTGGGCGACAAGCCCCCTCTGCATCAGCTCGATCTGTTCAAACAGGGTGCCATCGAGGTCCAGGACGAGGGCTCTCAAATTCTGGCCCTTCTGCTCGATGCCCGACGCGGCGAGATGGTGGTTGACTTTTGCGCCGGTGCAGGCGGTAAGACGCTGGCTCTGGGTGCGGCCATGCGCAGCACTGGGCGTCTGTATGCCTTTGATACATCGGCGCATCGGCTCGATGCGCTCAAGCCCCGACTGGCCCGAAGCGGCTTGTCCAATGTGCACCCGGTAGTCATTGCGCATGAGCGCGACGATCGAATCAAGCGGCTGGCCGGCAAAATCGACCGGGTGCTGGTTGATGCGCCCTGTTCGGGTTTGGGGACGCTGCGGCGTAACCCCGATCTCAAATGGCGGCAAAGCCCCCAGTCGGTGGCTGAGCTGGTCCCCAAGCAGCAGGCGATTTTGCAAAGTGCGGCGCGCCTGCTCAAACCCGGCGGCAGGCTGGTCTACGCTACTTGCAGTTTGCTCAAGGCGGAAAACGAGGCGGTGGCCGAGGGGTTTGGGCAATCTCACCCGGATTTCGAAGCGGTCGATGCCGGGGCGTGCCTGCCCGAGGACCTGCGCGCTACGGGTGAGCTTGTAGAGGCGGGTTTCTTGCGCCTGTGGCCGCACCGGCACCGTACCGACGGCTTTTTTGCGGCGGTCTGGCAGCGCCGCTGAGCTTGGCCGGGTCTGCGGTGCATGCCCTTTAATTGGCGTACTTGAAGCGAAATAGGGCGCTTTTTGCTGGAGCTTGACAGCTTTTGTCGAATTTTTAAGCTTTCGCCCCTTTTTTCAGCCTGCAAAGGCTGGGCTAAGTCCAGTCCCACACCTACAATGCGAAACTCGTTTTGGGGGAGGCCTGGAAGCTACCGCCGGGCAAAAAGGATGACCGATGATTGTTTTTGACGCTGCGCTCGAATGGCTGGCCCACGGGCTGTGGGACCTCGCCTGGTGGCAGATCGTCCTCTACACCCTGGCGACCACCCACATCACCATGATCAGCGTCACGGTGTTCTTGCACCGGCACCAGGCGCATCGTTCGCTCGACCTGCATCCAATCGCTTCCCACTTCTTTCGTTTTTGGCTCTGGCTGGGCACGGGTCAGGTGACCAAGGAATGGGCTGCGATTCACCGCAAGCACCATGCCAAGTGCGAGCAGGCGCATGACCCTCACAGCCCGCATGTGCACGGCATTCGTACCGTTTTGCTGCGCGGCGCCGAGTTGTATCGGGCTGAGGCCAAGAACAAGGACACCCTGGCCCGCTATGGGCACGGCACCCCGGACGACTGGATCGAGCGCAATCTCTACAGCCGTTACTCCTGGCAGGGCGTCGGGCTGATGATGATCTTGGATCTGGCGCTCTTCGGCGCAGCCGGTCTGGTGGTCTGGGCGGTACAGATGGCCTGGACCCCGATCACCGCGGCCGGCATCATCAACGGTGCGGGCCACTATTGGGGCTATCGCAATTTCGAGGCACCCGACGCCAGCACCAATCTTTCCCCGTGGGGCATCATCATTGCCGGGGAAGAACTGCATAACAACCATCACACCTACCCCACCTCGGCCAAGCTCTCGATCAAGCCCTACGAGTTTGATATTGGATGGATGTATATCTGCATCTTGCAGTCCCTCGGTTTGGCCAGCGTCAAGAAGGTTCCGCCGCGCCTGCAGCTCGGGCAGGTCCAGCCGGTGGCTGACGAGAAGACGCTGGAAGCCCTGATTGCGCATCGTTACGAGGTCATGGCCGGCTATGCCCGCGCCTTGCGCAGATCAGCGCAGGCTGAGCTTGACGCGCTCAAGGCCCGGCGCGCTGATGTGTCGGTGCTCAAGACGGCGGCTCGCTGGTTGCACCGTGACGAGGACAAAGTTCCCGCTTCTGCGCGGCCGCAATTGGCGCGGGCCCGTGCCGAGCACCCGGTGCTCGACAAGATGGTCACCATGCGCGAAGAGTTGCGCCAGCTTTGGATGAGTACTTCTTCCTCGCGCGAGCAACTGGCTGCGGATCTGCAGGCTTGGTGCCAGCGGGCCGAGGCCAGTGGCATCGCCGCCTTGCAGCAGTTTTCGCAAAAGCTACGCGCCGCCCGCGCCTGAGGTCTTGGGCGCACCCCGTGCAGACGGGGGTACCGATGGGCGTCCTCGGCCTGCCGATCCGCGCCGGTGCAGTCCCCTAGGCTCAGGTCGACCAAATCCTGGGTGAGGGAGCGTCCATTTGCCAAGCGCAGCGGCGCCAGACCCGCCACACCTGTCGCATCAGCAGCATGGCCGGCTCAACCAGGGGCGACAAAATTCTCAGCACCATCACCTGATCATTGGGCCAGCTCACGCCGGCATGGGCGGCCAAGGGTTGACCGGTCAGACAGGCTCGGGTCTGTTCCAGCCAATCCTCGCGGTCTGAACGGTCGAGCGCCTGCCCGCGGACAAAGAACATCGTACTCAAACAGCGCTGTCCGGCCAGGGCCAGTGGGCTGTTCATCAGCTTGTCATCGGCGGCATCGAGTTGCGCGCGTTCCAGCCAGAGCCCGGGTACCTCGATGTGCTGCAAGAAGCGGCCGCTGGCAAAAGGCTGCCCCGATTGGGGCAGCCCCAGCGCGGTGATGTCCCAGCCCATGAGCTCGGCCCCCGGCGCCACCCGGATCCCAAGCCGGTTCTCTGCCTGACAACCCGCAAAACACAGAGCCTCCAGCGGCAACCATTCCAGCCGTGCGCCCGCCTCCAGCTCGATTTGCGTACGCTGCACCGCCGGCTCGCCGGTGGATCGGTAAAAGCGCGTTGCCCCCGGTGTGGTGATCAGACCGTGTGCCTGGGCCCCCACCTTGATGCGCAGATCGAGCGTATCGCCGCCCACCAGCCCTCCGGGGGGATGGACCAGCACGTTATGACAAACGGCGGGACCTTGCGGATACAGGCTTTGCAGAATGCGCAGCGGCCCCTCGTGCTCAAAGCGCGCCACGCAGCGGCCCTCTTCGAGGGCGTAGTCCAGGTCCAGTCGGGCGTGCCAGCTCATGGGGCGCCAGTGTAGGGGCCGGCGCTCATCAAGACGGCTGCGGCAAGGGCAGGGCGGTTTTGTAGCGCACTTGCTTGAGGGCAAAGCTCGACCGGATTTTTTCCACGCCTTCGATAGGTGAGAGTTTGTCCAGGATGAATCGTTCCAACGCGGCCATGTCGGCCACTGCCACGCGGATCAGATAGTCGGAGTCGCCGGTCATGAGATAGCACTCCATCACTTCTTCATAGTCGGCCATGCGCTCCTCGAATACCGCCAGTGCCTCTTTGCTTTGGGTGCGCAGGCTGATATTGATGAAGACATTGAGCCCCAGCCCGAGCTTGCTCGCGTTGACCAGGGCCACATAGCGTGAGATCACACCGGCGCTCTCCAGGGCCTTGACCCGGGCCAGGCAGGGCGAGGGTGAGAGATGAACGCGGCGGGCGAGTTCCACATTGCTCAGGCTGCCGTCTTTTTGCAGTTCGTCGAGCAGTCGCAGGTCTATGGAGTCTATTTTCATGCTGATTATTTTGTTTATTCGGCATTTTATGCTGCGAAAGCAGATTTTTGCTGCTATTAAAGCATCAAGTTTCAGGCGTTTTTCCCTACAGTCTGCGTCATTGGTTCAGGAGACTGCATGAACGCCCCCCTTCTTCCGTCCTGGCTGCAGCTGCCCGATCTGGGTGCTGACCCGGATCCGCAAGAGACCTCCGAATGGCTCGAGGCCTTTACCGCGCTCGTGCAATCGGGGCCAGACGGCCAGGCGCGGGCCCGACAAATCTTGAACCTGCTGGCCTCGCAGGCGCGCGCTATGGGCACCGGCTGGCAGCCGGATCTGAACACCCCCTACATGAATACCGTCCGCGTGGAAGATCAACCCTCGTTTCCAGGCGATCTGGCCGTTGAGGAGCGTCTGGCCTCCCTGATGCGCTGGAACGCGCTGGCTATGGTGGTACGCGCCAATCAGGCCTATGGTGATCTGGGCGGACATATCGCCAGTTACGCCAGTGCAGCCGATCTCTTCGAGGTGGGCTTTAATCACTTCTTCCATGCCCGTGATGCGCAGCATCGCGGCGATCTGGTGTTCTTTCAGCCGCACAGTGCCCCCGGTGTGTACGCGCGGGCCTTCCTGGAAGGGCGTATGAGCGAGCGGGAGTTGTCGCACTACCGGCAGGAGCTGCAGGGGCTCGAAAACGGAACGCGAGGTTTGCCGAGTTATCCGCATCCCTGCTTGATGCCCGACTTCTGGCAGTTTCCGACCGGGTCCATGGGGATAGGCCCAATCAGTTCGATCTACCACGCGCGCTTTATGCGCTACCTCACGCATCGGCAACTGCTGGACTGCCAAGGACGCAAGGTCTGGGGCGTCTTTGGTGATGGCGAGATGGACGAGCCCGAGAGCATGAGTGCGCTGACCTTGGCGGCGCGCGAAAACCTTGACAACCTGGTTTGGGTGGTCAATTGCAATTTGCAGCGACTCGACGGCCCGGTGCGCGGCAATTTCCGCATCATCGACGAGTTGGAAAAGCTCTTTGCTGGCGCTGGCTGGCATGTGATCAAGCTGATCTGGGGCAGCGATTGGGACGGGCTGTTCGCACGCGATGCATCCGGGGCCCTGTTGCGCGCTTTTGCCAATACGGTGGACGGGCAGATGCAGACTTTTGCTGCCAACGATGGTCGCTACAACCGTGAGCATTTTTTTGGGCAGAACCCCGAGCTGGCGCGCCTGGCCCAGGGCATGACCGACGATCAGATCGACAGGCTCAAGCGCGGAGGCCACGATCTGGTCAAGATTCATGCCGCCTATGCTGCCGCTGCGGCTCACCGTGGTCAGCCCACCGTGATCCTCGCGCACACCAAGAAGGGCTATGGCATGGGCTCGGCCGGTCAAGGCAAGATGACCACCCATTCCCAGAAAAAATTTGACGAGCAGGACCTGATCGAGTTTCGCAACCGCTTCAACCTGCCGCTCAGTGACGAGCAGGCCAAGCAAATGGTCTTCTACAAGCCGCCACCAGACAGTCCAGAGATGCAGTACCTGCACGCTCGGCGTCAGGCCCTCGGGGGCTATGTGCCACAGCGCCACGTTGCCTGCGAACCGGTGGCGGTGCCTGAGATCGACAGCTACGCCCGTTTTGCCCTGCAGGCTGGGGGCAAGGAGATGAGCACCACCATGGCCTTCGTGCGCATGCTGGGCAATCTGCTCAAGAGCCCGACACTCGGGCCGCGCATTGTGCCTATCGTTGCTGATGAGGCCCGCACCTTCGGCATGGCTAACCTCTTCAAGCAGGTGGGCATTTATTCAAGTGTCGGTCAGCGTTACGCGCCCGAAGATATCGGCTCAGTGCTCAGCTATCGCGAGGCGCTCGATGGCCAGATTCTGGAGGAGGGCATCAGCGAGGCTGGAGCCATGGCCAGCTGGACCGCTGCAGCCACCGCCTATAGCGTTCATGGCGTGGCCATGCTGCCCTTCTACATCTACTACTCGATGTTTGGGTTTCAGCGGGTGGGTGATGCCATCTGGGCGGCTGCTGATCAGATGCCGCGCGGCTTTTTGCTCGGGGCTACCTCGGGCCGCACCACGCTGGGCGGCGAGGGCCTGCAGCATCAGGATGGCAGCAGCCATCTGTGGGCCGCCACCATTCCCAATTGCAAGGCCTATGACCCGGCCTTTGCCGGCGAGCTGGCGGTGATACTTGCGCAGGGCATGCAGGAGATGATGGTCGAGCAGCGTGATGTCTTCTACTACATCACGCTCATGAATGCCAACTATGCGCAGCCCGACCTGCCGGAGGGCCTACAGGAGCAGATCATTCGCGGCGCCTACCTCTACGGTCGATACGGCCCGAATCTCAAGACACGCGCTTCGCGCGACCGCGTGGTCACGCTGATGGGCTCCGGGGCGATCCTGACCGAAGTGATCACCGCGGCCCAATTGTTGGCTGCCCAGGGGGTCAGTAGCACCGTGGTCAGTGTCACCAGCTGGAGCGAGCTGGCCCGCGACGGACAGGCTTGCGACCGGCTTTGGCTCGAGCAAGGTGAGCGCCGGGCGGCCTTTATCGCCGGGCAGCTCGAGGGCACCGCCGGTCCGATCATCGCGGCCACGGACTATGTGCGGGCCTTGCCGGAGAGCGTGCGGGCCTATCTGCCGCAGGGGCGCAGCTACCTGACGCTGGGCACCGATGGCTTTGGTCGCAGCGACACCCGCGCGCAGCTGCGGCAGTTTTTCGGGGTTGATGCGGCCAGCATCGCCCGCGCCGCCCAGAGAGCCTTGGCCTAGCCGGCGGTCGTCGCTCGCTGCTTGGCCCAGAGGCCCGGCTTGTCGCTCACGCCGCCAAAAACACCCCAGCCCGTCGCGGCGTCAGGCGAAGTCGCTCGCCCGCTCGCAGACCCAGCTGGGTAAATTGTTCGCTGCTGATTTGCGCCTCGATCAATGGTCCCGCGTCATCGGATTGCGCCTGCAGCTCCAGGCGGGCGACCGGGCCGACGACCAAGGCGCGCTGCAGC
>CAZCSD010000004.1:0-16249 GCA_964501235.1 uncultured Polaromonas sp.
TAAATGTCGCCGCTTTGTACGATCCCCCGCTTGAGCAGATGGCCTTCGGCCTGCTCGAGGGCGGTGTCGCGGTCGGCCGAGGTGTCCATGAGCAGGGGGCGCACATTGCGGTAAAGCGCCATTTTGCGCTGCGTGCTGAGCTTGGGCGTGAGCGCATAGATGGGGGTTCGGATATCGTGCCGGCTCATCCACAAGGCGGTGGAGCCGCTGTCAGTGAGGGCCACAATGGCCTTGGCGCCCAGGTGCTGGGCGGTGAACAGCGCGCCCATAGCAATCGACTGGTCAATACGACTGAAAGTCTTGCCGGTGAAATCGGCGTCGATTTCATGGCTGCTGGCTTTCTCGGCCTCCAGGCAGATCTTGGCCATTTCCTCCACCGTCTCCAGGGGGAAACGGCCAGCGGCGGTTTCAGCGCTGAGCATCACCGCATCGGTGCCATCGAGCACCGCATTGGCCACATCGCTGACTTCGGCGCGGGTGGGTACCGGGTTGACGATCATGCTCTCCATCATCTGCGTGGCGGTGATGACCAGCTTGTCGTCGGCGCGCGCCATGCGGATCATCTGCTTTTGCAGGGCGGGCACGGCGGCGTTGCCCACCTCCACCGCCAGATCGCCGCGTGCCACCATGATGCCGTCGCTGGCGCGCAGAATCTCTTCCAGATTAGGAATGGCCTCGGCGCGCTCGATTTTGGCAATCAGGCCCGGCTTGTGGCGGTGGGCCGAACCGGCCACATTGCACAACTGCCGCGCCATCTCCATGTCGGTGGCATTCTTCGGAAAACTCACCGCCACGTAGTCGGCCTGCAGAGCCATGGCGGTCTTGATATCTTCCATGTCCTTGGCGGTCAGGGCCGGTGCGGTGAGCCCTCCACCCTGCTTGTTGATGCCCTTGTTGTTGGACAGTTCACCGCCGAGCTTGACGGTGGTGTGCACCTGCTCGCCCTTGACGGCATCGACCGTCAGCACGATCAGCCCATCATTGAGCAAGAGCACATCGCCGGCTTTGACGTCACGCGGTAGTTCCTTGTAGTCCAGCCCCACGCCCTGGAGATTGCCCGGTTCGGTGCGCGAGGCATCGAGAACAAATTTTTCGCCTGGCACCAACATCACCTTGCCCTCGGCAAACTTGCCGACGCGGATCTTGGGGCCTTGCAGATCGGCCATGATGGCCACCTCGCGGCCGGCGCGCTGGGCTGCTTGGCGCACCAGTTCGGCCCGTTGGGTGTGGTCTTCGGCCTTGCCGTGACTGAAGTTCAGCCGCACCACGTTCACGCCGGCGCGGATCATTTTCTCCAGCAGGTCCGGGTCGCTGCTGGCCGGCCCTAAGGTAGCAACGATCTTGGTGGCTCGACTGGGCATGGTGAACGCTCCTCCCTGTGTTGTTGGAGGCGATTCTCACACAGGGCCCTGCCGGGCGTTACCGCCGCGTTACCGAGCGATTCGGCCGGTCCTTGTGTTTCACCGGTAGCCGCCATCGGCCATGACCACTTGTCCCATCAGGTAGGGCATGGTCAGCAGGTGCAGTGCGCAGCGCGCCATCTCATCGGGTTCGGCCCAGCGGCGCATCCAGATCTTGGCCGACTCCTTCTCGCGCACATCGGGCGGCAAGGTGGCGTTCAGATCGGTGTTGATCCAGCCTGGCGCCAGGGCGTTGACGCAGATCTGCATCTCTGACAGATGCTCGGCCGCCGTTCGCACCAGCATATTGGCGGCTGCCTTGGAAGAGTCGTAATGAGCCGAGACCGGGTCCTGGCTGTTGATGCCGTTGGTCGAGGTGACCAGCAAAATTTTGCCCCTGAAGTCGCCGCGCAGCGGGTTGCCTTTCATGGCCAGGGCCGCATGCTTGGTTACCAGGAAAGCGCCCGTGGTGTTGGTATTGTGGACAGTGTCCCATTCGTCCTGCGTCTGGTCGAAAAAGTCCGTATTGGGCGAGACGCCCGCACTGTGGATGACATAGTCGATCCTGTGACCCGCCTGCCCAATTTGTTTGAAAAATGCAGAAACGGAGTCCTCGGTGCCGACTTCGCAGGCAAAAGCATGAGTTCCGATGGTCTTGCCGGCGGCCGCCGCTTTGATGCGTTGCAAGGCTTTTTCGGTTTTGTCGGGCCGGCGGCTGCTCGAGACGATGACATCGCCGCCGCAGCGTGCCACCAGCTCGGCGCAAGTCAGTCCGATGCCGCTGGCGCCGCCGGTGATGACGGTGGTGGTGCCGCTGAAATCAAAATGGGCTTGAGCCATGGCTGGCCTCCTGGAGGGGTATGGGTGGGAGAGTGGCTGCTGGCGAGCTCAGGCCCGCTACAGCGAGAGTCGATTCAATCCATCAAGCGCCGCTGTTTTGTAGCATTCGGCCAAAGTGGGAAAGTTAAACACTGCATCGGCAAAATAGTCGATGGTGCCGTTGTGCGCCATCAGGGTCTGGCCGATGTGAATCAATTCGCTGGCCCCCTCGCCCATGATGTGCACGCCCAGCAGCTTCTTGGACTCCGGGCTGAAGATGATCTTGAGCAGGCCGGTGCGGTCGCCGATGATCTGACCGCGAGAGATCTCGCGGTAGTTGGCCTTGCCAATTTCATAGGGCACTCCGGCGGCGGTCAACTCGTCTTCGTTCTTGCCTATGGTTGATATTTCCGGCACGGTGTAAATGCCGTAGGGGAACAGCCCAATGCCACCTTCATGGTCCACCCGCATACCAAAGGCGTGCCGTGTGGCGGCGCGGCCCTGCTCGTAGGAGGTCGAGGCCAGGGAGGGAAAGCCGATCACATCGCCCACCGCATAGATGTGCTCGACATTGGTCTGGAAATGCTCATTGACGGGCAGGCGCCCGCGGCTGTCTTTCTGGATGCCGGCCTTGTCCAGGTCGAGCCTGGCCGTAGCCCCCTCGCGACCAATCGAATAGAGCACTGCTTCGGCGTGCAGGATCTTCCCGCTCTTGAGCCCCACCTCCACGGGTTTGGACACACCTTGCAGCAGTTTCACCTCGGCCACCTCCTCGCCCAAACGCATGGTCACATTGCTCTGCTGCACCACATAGGTCAGGGCGGCTGAAATTTCATGGTCGAGGAAAGGCAGCAGCACCGGTCGCTTATCGACGATCGTCACGCGCACGCCCAGGGCGGCAAACATGGTGGCGTACTCCACGCCGATGACGCCGGCGCCGACCACAATCAGCGAGCGCGGCAGGAACTCCAGGCCCAGCACATCGTCGCTGGTGAAGATGCGCTGCCCGTCAAACGGAATGTGATCATCACGTGCAGCCTCGGTGCCGCAGGCAATCACGATCTTCTCGGCGGTGATCTGTCGCCGTCCGTGGCCGGAGGCCGACTGCAACTCCACGGTGTGGGGGTCGACGAAGCGTGCGGTCGACTCGATCAGCTCGACCCGGTTGCGCGTCATCTGATTGCGGATCACATCGATCTCTGAGCGCACCACCTGCTGTACACGGTAGAGCAAATCGTCGATGCTGATATCGTGCTTGACTCGGTAAGACGAGCCGTAAATGCCCCGCTCCCTGAATCCGGACAGATGCATCACCGCCTCGCGGAAGGTCTTGGACGGAATGGTGCCGGTGTTGACGCAAACGCCGCCCACAGCGCGCGCACGTTCGATCACCGCTGCGCGCTTGCCGATTTTGGCAGCCTGTATCGCGGCTCGCTGACCCGAGGGCCCCGAGCCTATGACCACCAGGTCGTAATCAAATCCGGATTTGCTTTTGCTTGTCGCCGCTTTGCTGGCTGCTTTCGCAGCCTCGGGTGCTTTGGCCTCCATCCTTGCCCTCCTTTTTTTAGTGCATGGCCCCCGGCCTCGGAAACAGGCAAGGTGTGCTCAGCTCTGGTTCTGGCGAACCGATGAGCTTGCAAGGTAAAAGACTTTTGTTACAAAGTCAATGGGAGTATCGGGAGGGTCCGAGAAGGGGCCGATGCATCGTTGGCGGCTGATGAGGGCCTGCTCTCCCAAGGAGTGCGGCCTAGCCAGCTGCCCGCTGCTGCAAGATCTCGAAGGCCGGCAGCAGCCTGCCTTCAAGCACCTCCAGAAAAGCGCCGCCCCCGGTGGAGATATAGCCCACGTCCTTTTCGATGCCGTATTTGGCGATCGCAGCCAGGGTGTCGCCGCCTCCGGCAATCGAAAAGGCGCTGCTTTCTGCAATTGCCCGGGCAATGCCCTCGGTGCCCTTGCCGAAGGCCGCAAACTCGAACACCCCCACCGGACCGTTCCAGACGATAGTGCCGGCCGTCCTCAGTTGCGCGGCCAGCCGCGCGGTGGTTTCGGGCCCGATGTCCAGGATCAGGTCGTCGTCGGCAACTTCGCTGGCCTTTTTGAGGCGGGCCGGCGCGTCAGCGGCAAAGGCTTTGGCCACCACCACATCGCTGGGGATGGGGACTTCCGCCCCGCGTGCCTCCATGGCGGCCATGACCGACCGGGCTTGCTCGACCAGCGCGGCCTCGGCCAGGCTTTTGCCGATCGGCAGACCCGCGGCCTTCATGAAGGTGTTGGCAATACCGCCGCCCACAATCAGCTGGTCAACCTTTTCGGCCAGGTTTTGCAGCAGGGTCAGTTTGGTGCTGACCTTGCTGCCACCGACGATCGCGATCAGAGGGCGTCGCGGCTGGGCCAGCGCCCGGGTCAGCGCATCCATTTCAGCGGCCAGCAGGGGGCCGGCGCAGGCGATGGGCGCAAAGCGCGCCATGCCGTGGGTTGTGGCCTCGGCGCGGTGGGCGGTGCCGAAAGCATCGTTGACGTAGATGTCGCACAGCGCGGCCATGCGGCGCGAGAGCGCTTCGTCGTTCTTTTTCTCGCCCGGATGAACGCGGCAGTTCTCCAGCAGCACCAGCTCTCCGGCTTGCACTTGCACGCCGCCCAGCCAGTTCGACACCAGGGGAACTGGCCTCCCGAGCAATTGGCCCACACGCTGCGCCACCGGTGCGAGCGAATCGGCCGGTGTGAGCTGGCCCTCGGTGGGGCGCCCCAGATGGCTGCTGACCATCACGGCCGCGCCCGCATCCAGGGCCATGCGGATACAGGCCAGCGAGGCGCGGATCCGGGTGTCTTCGGTGATGTGCCCCTGTTCGTCCTGGGGCACATTCAGGTCGGCCCGAATGAAGACGCGCCGTCCGCGCGCCTGGCCTTGATCGCAGAGATCGGAAAAGCGAAGGAAGTTCATGAAGTTTGAAGCCCGGGATTTTAGAGGTCCTACCAACCCAGGCCCAGTTTGAGACCCAGGTAAACGGTCATTCCGCAGACCAGCGTACCGAGCAGGCCCTGGCGCAGGAAGTACCAGGCGGCTCCAGCGGCCACCGCGTATGGCCGCGCGTCCTCCCAGGTGCTGAGCAATTGCCCGTTGAGCATGAGCACCTCGGGAACGATCACGCCAGCCAGGGCGGCGATGGGCGCATAGTGCAGACCGCGCTGGGCCCAGGGCGGCAGCGACCAATGCTTGTCGGAGATGAAGAAAAAGCAGCGCGTGATGACGGTGTTGACCGTCAGCAGCCCGATGGCCAGCAGGGTCCAAAAGTCGGTGCCTTCAAGCATGTTCAAGTTCGCGGTCTCTTTGGGGCGTCCATGTCCGGACGGGTTTTTTCGAGCACCATGCAAATGCACACTGCTGCCGCAATGCCGGCCAGGATGTTGAGCTTCAGGGGCAGGGCGAAGGCGGCCACCGCAGCGGCCCCCGAGATCACCGCAGCCAGAACCCGCAGGGGGCTGTCGGCCAAGCTCAGCACCATGCCGATCAGGGCCAGTGTGCCGACAAAGCCCAGCCCCCAATGCTGGGGGATCGATTGCGCAAAGAAGATACCGATCAGACTGGCCGCGATCCAGCTGGCCCAAATCACCAGGGCGCTGCCGGCCAGATACAGACGCTGCTCATGGCGGCCCTGCGTATCGGGCGCCGCCTGAGGCCAGCGCCGCATCATCATCATGTAGGACAGGTCGGAGGTGATATATCCGGTGAAGAGCCGGCGCCCTAGCGACAGGTCCATCAGGTAGTCGCGCAGCTGGGCACTGAAGACGATGAAGCGAAGATTGACGCAAAACGCTGTGGCCACGATCACCCATAGCGGTGCACCAGCAGCCAGCAGGGGCAGGGCCGCCAGTTGCGAGGTGCCGGAATACACCAGCACGCTCATCAGCAACACCTCTACTGCGCTCAGACCTGAGTTGGCAGTAGCCACTCCGGTCATCAGCCCCCAGGCGGCCAGGCCCGGGCTGAGCGCTGCAATGTCGCGCATGCCCAGGCGAAAGTGGGCTGTGTTCCAGGGGCGTTTCATGCGGGGGCCTGCGCGGCGAAACTTTGCCCCGCCTGAAGGGGAAAGCCGCGCAAAAACTCATCGGCCCGCAAAGGCTTGCCCCCGGGCTTTTGCAGCACCAGCAAACGCAGCACGCCCGAACCGGTGGCGACATCCACGCCCTGTGCATCGGCCTTGAGTACGGTGCCTGGTGCAGCGGCCGCCTGCGCCTGTGCAAGCACGCTGGCTTGCCAGATTTTGATTGGGGTGGGCCCGAGCTGGGCGCTGGCCCCCGGAGCGGGCTGGAAGGCGCGGATGCGGCGCTCCAGCACGGCGGCGCTTTGGTTCCAGTCCAGTGCCGCTTCAGCCTTGTCGATCTTGCGCGCATAGCTGGCCCCCTGCTCCGTTTGTGCGGTGGCCGGCAAGGCCTTGTCGGCGACCCGATGCAGGGCCTCAACGATGAGCCTCGCGCCCAGCGCAGCGAGCTTGTCATGCAGGCTCGCTGTGGTGTCCAGGGCTTCGATGGGCAGCGACTGGGCCAAGAGCATGTCGCCGGTGTCGAGCCCAGCGTCCATTTGCATGATGGTCACGCCGGTGTGGGTATCGCCGGCCTCAATGGCCCGGTGAATCGGCGCGGCACCCCGCCACCGCGGCAGCAGCGAAGCGTGGATGTTCAGGCAGCCCAGGCGCGGCAGTTCGAGCACCCAAGGGGGCAGGAGCAGGCCGTAGGCAGCCACCACCATCGCATCGGGCCGGGCCGCAAGCAGTGCTTGACGCGCGGCCTTTGCATCGTCCGGGTAGGAGCCCTCGAGCCGCAGACTGCGGGGTTGCTCCACCGGCAGCCCCCGATCGAGCGCCCATTGCTTGACCGGTGAGGGCTGGAGCTTCAAGCCGCGTCCGGCGGGGCGGTCGGGCTGGGTCAGCACCAAGACCACGTCGAAGCCGGCCTCGTGCAGCGCCGCCAGGGCGTACTGCGCAAATTCGGGTGTGCCGGCAAAGACAAGGCGCATGGTGGAGGGCGCAAAGGCGGGGGTTGATGAATCCGGCTCACGTCGGAAGGAAGGCCTGCACGCTTGCTTGCGATGTGAGCGTGATCTCAGCGGGTGGGTTGGGCGTGGCGCTCGTCTTCCCGCTGCAGCTTGAGCATCTTGGTCTTGATGCGGCCGCGCTTGAACAGGGACAGGTATTCGACGAACACCTTGCCCATGAGGTGGTCCATCTCGTGCTGTATGCACACCGCCAACAGGCCATCGGCTTGCACCGTCTGCTCGGTGCCCTGGCGGTCGAGCGCCTGCACCCGGACGGCCAGCGAGCGCTCGACACCGTCGTAGATGCCAGGCACTGATAAGCAGCCCTCCTCGCCCAGGCGCTTTTCCGGACTGGCCCAGACGATCTCGGGATTGATCAGCACCAGGGGCTGGTTGCGCTCTTGGCTGACATCTATGACGATCACGCGCTGGTGCACATCGACCTGGGTCGCGGCCAGTCCGATGCCCTGGGCCTCGTACATGGTCAGCAGCATGCGGTCGATCAGCTCGCGCAGGCTATCGTCGACGACGGTCACCGGCTTGGCCACGGTGTGCAGTCGGGGGTCGGGGTAGCGCAGGATGGTCAGTGGGGTGGTCATGGCTTGGCGGACAAATTAGCGTCCGCTCTATTGTCTGTCCAAAGCCCATGCCCTTGAGCTGGGCCGCCGAAAGTTAAACATCGTTCCGAGGCGGTCGATCCGACCCGCAGCCCGGCTGGCCCGGCCTACACTGCCGGCCCTGCAAAGCCGCGAGGGGCGTCATGCCAGAGGAAGAGTTAGGGGCCTGGTTACGCTTGTTGTTGACGCCCGGGGTCGGTCGTGCCCAGGCCCGACAGTTGTTGGCCGCCGCAGGCTCGCCCGCAGCGGTTTTTGAGCGGCCCCAGGCGGTATCGCAGGCGGCCCGACTCGGACGGGTGTTACCGGCGCTCATGAGCCCGCCCGGGGATTGGCCGGCGTCGTTGCAGGCCACCCGAGCTTGGCTCGATGGAGGCGACGACCGTTTTGTTTTTGCGCTGGGCGATGCCGGCTATCCCGCTTGCCTGCTTGACATTGAGGACCCTCCCCTTTTGCTTTTTGCCACCGGCTCTCTGGCACGGAAGTGGAACGAGGGCGCCGGATGGGATGGGCCGGTCCTGGCGGTGGTGGGCAGCCGCAACCCCACGCCCCAGGGGGAGCAGCACGCGAGGGCATTCTCCAGGGCCCTGGCTCAGGCCGGGGTGTGCATCGTCTCGGGCTTGGCGGCCGGTATCGATGGCGCGGCGCATGCCGGCGCGCTGGACGGCGCGGGCCAGACCATCGCGGTGGTGGGCACTGGGCTGGACCGGGTTTATCCGCGCCGCCATTTGGAGCTGGCACGGCGTATCGTCGCCAGCGGTGCCATGGTCAGTGAGTTCGCTCTGGGCTCTCCGCCCCTGAACCATCATTTCCCCCAGCGTAACCGCATTCTGGCCGGCCTGGCGGGCGCGACCTTGGTGGTAGAGGCCAATCTGCAATCGGGCTCGCTGATCACGGCGCGGTTTGCCGTCGATCAAGGCAAGGATGTGATGGCCATTCCCGGCTCCATCGACACGCCCCAGTCTCAAGGCTGTCATCGCCTGATCGTCGAGGGAGCCCGTCTGGTGACCTGCGTGCAGGACGTATTGGACGAGTTGGGTCATTCCCCTCCTGCGGCGTCCACGGTGTCCTCGCAGGCGACTCAGGCACAGGCGCCCCTGGAGGACGAGGTGTTGCAAGCGCTGGGCTTTGAGCCGACGGGCTTTGATGCGCTGCAATTGCGCAGCGGCTGGTCGACAGATCGCTTGCAGGCCCGCCTGCTCGAGTTGGAGTTGGCGGGCCTGGTGGCGGTACTGCCCGGGGGGTGGTGGCAACGCATCGCGCAAGCCTGAATCGGCTGGGGTGTTGCAGCGCTCGCGTTTGGGGACTTGCCACAGCCCCGCCGGCCTGGGGTATATTGGGGCATGTTTGAGGTGTTGGTCTATGTCTACGAGAACTATTGGCAAGGCGACGCCTGCCCCGAGGCGCCTCAACTCGGTCGCAAGCTCAGTGCGGCCGGCTTTGAGGCCGATGAAATCCAGGCGGCCCTGATCTGGCTCGATGGCCTGCAACTGGCAGCGCAAACCAGTCGCTTGTGTACCGCCGAAGACCACCGCTCCGGGGTCTGCGCCCTGCCCCAGTCCGAAGACAGCCTGCGCATCTACTCGCAGACAGAGCGGCAACATCTGGGCCTGGAGGCGCTGGGCTTTCTTGCTTTTCTTGAGCGAGCAGGCGTGCTGCCACCGCATATGCGTGAAATCGTGGTCGATCGCGCCATGGCAGTGACCGGTGAGCCTCTCTCGCTCGATGACTTCAAAGTCATCGTGCTCATGGTCTACTGGAGCATGGGCCAGGAGCCCGATGCGCTGGTGCTCGACGAGTTGTGCGACGACAGCAGCGAGCGCTTACCGCACTGAAACAGGGGCTCGCCCGCCGGTCGCCTCGGTGTGCGACGGCTGTTCGATACAAGACAGAGGCGTCCGTGTCGGGGGCGCCCCCGTCCAAGAAAGCCGGCGGACTCCTGTTTTCAGACTACCGCGCCGGCGTTCGGATCGTTCGGGTCTTGGCCGTCCTTGCGTGAAGACGGCTTGATCAGGTCTTCCCGCTCCAGGCCCAGCCACATCGCCACCGCGGCGGCCACAAACACCGATGAATAGATGCCGAAGCAGATGCCGATGGTCAGCGCCAGTGCAAAGTAAAACAGCGTTGGTCCGCCGAACAGCAGCATGGACAGCACCATGATTTGTGTCGAGCCGTGCGTGATGATGGTGCGACTGATGGTGGAGGTGATCGCGTTGTCGATGATCTGCACCGTGTCCATCTTGCGGTAGCGCCTGAAGTTCTCGCGTATCCGGTCAAAGATGACCACCGACTCATTGACCGAATACCCCAGCACAGCCAGCACTGCTGCCAGCACGGCCAGTGAGAATTCCCACTGGAAGAAGGCAAAGAAGCCCAAGATGATGACCACATCGTGCAAGTTCGCGATGATGGCCGACACCGCGAACTTCCATTCAAAGCGGAAGGCCAAGTAAATCATGATGCCCACCACCACCATGGCCAGCGCCTTGAGGCCGTCAGCGGCCAGCTCGTCGCCAATTTGCGGCCCGACGAACTCCGTGCGACGCAGCGTCACGCTGGCGTCCGATGCGCGCAGCGCCTGCATCACCTGTTCGCTCTGAGTGGTGGTGCTCACGCCCTTTTGAGCGGGTAGCCGGATCATCACATCGCGCGCGGTGCCGAAGTTTTGCACCTGCACATCGGTGTAGCCCAGGCTCGAGACCGTACTGCGTACCTTGCCCAGGTCGGCGCTTTGGCTGTAACTGACTTCCATCAGGGTGCCGCCGGTAAATTCGATCGACAGATGCAGCCCGCGGGTGAACAGAAAGAACACCGCCAGGATAAAAGTAATCAGCGAAATGGCATTGAAGACCTTGGCATGCCGCATGAAGGGGATGTCGCGGCCGATTTTGAAAAATTCCATGTGTGTGCTCCCTCAGGGTTTGGTGCTGGCGCCAGGTCGCCAGACCGTGCCGATGGAAACCGACTTGAGTTTTTTCTGGCGCCCGTACCACAGGTTGACCAGGCCACGGGAGAAAAACACCGCCGAGAACATGCTGGTGACGATGCCGATGCAATGCACCACCGCAAAGCCGCGCACCGGACCTGAGCCGAAAATCAGCAGGGCCAGACCGGCGATCAGGGTGGTGATGTTGGAGTCCAGGATGGTGGCCCAGGCGCGGTCGTAGCCGGCATGAATGGCCGCTTGGGGCGCCGCGCCGTTGCGCAACTCTTCTCGCACCCGTTCATTGATCAGCACGTTGGAGTCAATGGCCATGCCCAGCGCCAAGGCCATGGCCGCCATCCCCGGCAGGGTGAGGGTGGCTTGCAGCATGGAGAGCACCGATACCAGCAGGAGCAGATTGACCGCCAGGGCCAGCCCGGAGATCAGGCCGAAGAGCATGTAGTAGGCGGCCATGAAGATCACGATGGCCAGGAAGCCCCAGGTCACGCTGTTGAAGCCCTTGGCGATGTTTTCCGCGCCCAGGCTCGGGCCTATGGTGCGCTCCTCGATGATCTCCATGGGCGCGGCGAGGGACCCGGCGCGCAGCAGCAGGGCCAGGTCGTTGGCTTCGACCGTGGACATGGAGCCCGAGATCTGGAAGCGGTTACCCAACTCGCCCTGAATCACCGGGGCGGTCAGCACCTCGCCCTTGCCCTTTTCAAACAGCACGATGGCCATGCGTTTTTTCAGGTTTTCGCGGCTGACATCGCGCATGATGCGGCCGCCCTTGGCATCGACGGTCAGGTCCACCTTGGGCTGCTGGGTCTGTGAGTCAAAGCCCGGCTGTGCATCGGTCAGGCTTTCACCGGTGAGCTCGACCCGCTTTTTGAGGATGATGGGCCGACCCTCGCGGTCGAGGAAGCGCTCAGAATTGAAGGGCACCAGACCGCCGCCGATCTCGGCTGCCCGCGCCTCGGCGCTTTCGTCGACCAGGCGCATCTCCAGGGTGGCGGTGCGACCCAGGATATCTTTGGCCTTGGCTGTGTCCTGCACGCCCGGCAGTTGAACCACGATGCGGTCTATGCCCTGCTGCTGAATGACCGGTTCGGACACGCCGAGCTCATTAATGCGGTTGTGCAAGGTGGTGATGTTTTGCTTGAGGGCCTGGTCCTGGACCTTGCGCAGGGCTTCGGGCCGTATGCTGGCCACCAGCCGGATCTTGGCGCCTTCGGCACTGGTGCGTGCCTGCAAGTCGGCAAACTGTTCCTGGATCAGGCGCTCGACCGCACTCGCAGTGGCCGTGTCGGGCAGCCGCATCTGCACTGAGTTGCCCTCGCGCACCAGGTCTTCATAGCGCAGGCTTTTCTCGCGCAGGGCCAGCCGCAGGTCGCCGGCCAGAGCGTCAGCGCGCTTGGTCAGGGCCGCCTGCATATCCACCTGGAGCATGAAGTGCACGCCGCCGCGCAAATCCAGGCCCAGGTACATGGGCATCGCGTGGATGCTGCGCAGCCAAGCCGGCGAACGCGAGACCAGGTTGAGCGCCACGATAAAAGGCGGGTTGGCCGGATCGGGGATGAGGGCTTTCTGGATCGCGTCCTTGGCCCGGAGCTGGTTGTCGGGGGTGTCCAAGCGCGCGCGTACCGAATTACCATCGAGGACCACTTCTTCGGCCTTCACCCCGGCCGCCCTGAGCGCCTCCTCCACCCGGCTGACCGTACCCTCGTCGACCTTGGTCATGGCTTTGAGGCTGGAAACCTGCACCGCCGGCGCTTCGCCAAAGAAATTGGGCAGGGTGTAGAGAGCCGCGATCACCAGGGTGAGGGCGAGCACCAGATATTTCCAGATCGGATAGCGGTTCATGGCAACTGGGGAAAGAGGGGCGGGCCGGCTCTGCGGAGCGGCCCGCAGGCAGACCTGGCGTCGGGGCAGCCGATGGCCCCAGACGGGCTTACTTCATCGTACCCTTGGGCAGAACCTGGACCACCGAAGCGCGTTGCATCTGCACCTCGACGCCGGGGCTCAGTTCGACCGCAATGAAGGCATCGTCGATGCGGCTGACGCGGCCGAGCAGACCGCCGGCGGTGACGACCTCATCGCCCTTGGCCAGGGCCTCGATCATGGCCCGGTGCTCTTTTTGTTTTTTCATCTGCGGCCGGATCATGACGAAATAGAGCACCACGAACATCAACAGCAGGGGCAACATGCTGGCCAGCGAGGACATCATGTCGCCGCCTCCGGCAGGGGCCGGGGCGGTTTGGGCAAAAGCGGAGGAAATAAACACGGATTGCTCTCCAGAAATCAGGGGGTTGCCACCCATCTGCGGGGCCGCGGGCCGCGGCTCGGCCCAAAGGGCCACGAATGGGTAAGTCTCGGATTGTATGCGGCGGGTCTGGTTCAGCGGGGCCATAAGGCCCACAGTTGCAGGGGCTGCCGGATGCGGGCGGCCCATTGTCCGGCGGCCTCGCCGGTGCCGGCAAAGTAGTCGGCCCGGACGGCGCCGACGATGGCGCTGCCGGTGTCCTGGGCCATGACCAGTCGCGCCAGACTAACGGCCGGCCCCTGGGAGACCAGCCAGACCGGTGTGCCGTAGGGGATGCTGCCGGGGTCGACAGCGATCGAACGGCCGGCGCTCAAAGGCACCCCTTGCGCCCCGCGCGGGCCTTCGGCTTCGCTGGCGATGGCCTCCTCGCGGAAAAACACATAGCGTGGATTGCTCCACAGCAGGGCCGACACCCGCTGCGGATTCTGCGCCGCCCAGGCCTTGGTGGCTTCGGGCCAGGGGTTGATGCGTTGCACGCCCTGCTCGAGCAGCCACTGGTTGATGCTGCGGTAGGGTTGCTCGTTGGAGCCGGCAAAGGCGGCCCGCACCTGACGCTGCCGACCGTCAGGCTCGGTCAGCAGCAGTCGCCCCGAGCCCTGGATGTGCAGCAGCATGGCATCGATCGGATCGGCCAGCCAGGCGATCTCGCGCCCTTGCAGGGCCTGTCGCGCGGCCGGCAGGGTTTCGATTTCCTGGCGTGTGAACCAGGGCTTGCGACCGGCCAGGTCCGGCGGCGGTGCATGCAGGGGCACACGGTGTTGGGCGTCCTTGTGTCGGCGCGCGGCGAGAATGGGCTCGAAGTAGCTGGTTAGCAAGCCTTCACTTGCGCCGTCCAGCGCTTCCACCCGATACGGTTGCAAGTGCTGCATCAGCCACTGGCGTTGGGTTTGGGCATCGGCTTGAGCCAGTTGGCGGATCTGGGGGCACAGGGGCGCAAAAGCCGGGTGGGGCCTGCGGCAGCTGTGCAGCTGGGCTTGCCAGACCTGTTCGATCGGGTCTTGTGCCCAGCCGGGCAGGTCGGACCAGGCTACCGGCACCCATCGGCTCTTGCTGCGTTGCAGGACGGGGCCGCCGATGTTCGGCTGACCCGGCGCCGTGGTCTGAGCGCTCGCCTCGGCTGGCGCCGGCTGCGCCTCGATCGCAGGGCCGGCGGCCTGCGGCAGGACCGGTGGCAGCACCACGCTGGCACAAGACACCAGCCCCAAGGCAAGGAAAAGGACGCTGAGGATAATCCGCGGCTTCAAAGAACTGTCGGATGCTTGTGCTGCCATGACCTTGCTTTTGCTCGAAGCCCTGCTGGCGCTGGCCTTGCTGGTGTTCATCGTCTGGTGGACCATGTTTTCCGGTCGGCCCAAGGGCGAGCGTCCTGAAGAGACCTCGAAGGACACAGATCCCGGGGGGCGCTGAGGGGCGGCTAGCCTTTGTCGGGGGCGCGCAGCAGGTTGGCCAACTCGACCGCTGACTTGACGCGCATTTTGTCAAACACCCGCGCACGGTGAACTTCTACGGTGCGCACACTGATGCTCAGTTCATCGGCAATCTGCTTGTTGGCCAGCCCGGCGACGATGCGTTGCAGGATCTCGCGCTCTCGCTCGGTCAGGCTGTCCCATCGCATTCGAACTTCGCGTTCATGATCGCGGGCGGCAAGCGCTGCGCTTGACTGATCCAGGGCCGCCTCGACGCGATCAACCAGAGTATTGTCGGAAAACGGCTTTTCGAAAAAGTCGAAGGCACCCCGTTTGACCGCATCGACCGCTGTGGGCACATCGGCATGGCCGGTCAGGAAGATCACCGGCAAGGTGCGCAGCATTCCTTGCTCGATCAAGCGCTCGAACAGGGCCAGGCCGCTGAGTGCGCCCATCCGTACATCTAGCAGGGCGCAGGCTGGCTCGCGGATCTCGAAGCCGGGTTGATCGATAAAGGCGGCAAAGGATTCGGCCGAGTCAAAAGGCTCGCTGATCAGCCGGCGCGAGCGCAGCAGCCAGGCCAGCGCATCGCGCACGCCCGCATCGTCGTCGATCAGGTAGACCGTGGCATTGGAGCGTCTTTTCATGAAAGAGGAGGGGTTAGATCTGCTGGCAGGGTGAATCTGAAGGTGGTGCCTCGGGGTTGGCGCGGCTGAAAGTGCAGAGCGCCTCCGTGCTGCTCCACCACCGTTCGGCACAGACTCAAGCCTAGCCCCATGCCTTCTTCCTTGGTGGTGAAAAACGGCGTAAACAATTGTCGCGCTACTTCGTCGCTGATGCCATGGCCGGCGTCGCTGACCGAGAACTCGACCCAGTCCCGCCCATTCAGAGAGCTTGAGCGCACCTGCAGTATCAGCTCGCGAGGCGGATCGCAGTCCTGCTGCATGGCCTGCATCGCGTTGCGCGCCAGATTTAGCAACACTTGCTCGACCATGGTGCGGTCACACAGGGCCGGCGGGGCATCGGCCTGTAGATCGAGCACCACCTGCACATCGAGCTTGCGCGCCTGGAGGTCCAGCAGCGGCATGATGGCCTCAATCAGTTTTTTGGCAGGCACCGATTCGCGCCGCTGCTCGCGCCGGCGCACGAAGTCGTGCACGCTGCGGATCACCCGGCCGGCGCGTTCGGCCTGCCCGCCTATACGTTTGAGCGCCTCCAGCAGCTCGACCTGTAATCGAGCCGCAGGCGCGGCGCCATGGGTCTGCCCGATCGCTTCTTGCAACATGTTGGTCGACCCGTTGGCATAACTGGCGATGGCGGCCAGGGGCTGGTTGAGCTCATGGCTGAGTAGCGAGGCCATCTCGCCGACCATGGCCAGGCGGGCGGCAGCCTGCAATCGTTCCTGACTGGCCCGGGAAAGGTCTTCAGCGCGTTTTTGTTCGCTGATGTCGAGGACGGCGCTCATCCATCCGGTGTGCTTGCCTTGGGCGTTGATCAGTGGGGCTTCCATGATCAGCACCGGAAAGCGTGTGCCATCGCTGCGCACGAATACCGATTCATGCCCCCCGCGCGAGGAGGCGATGTTGTTGTGACGATCTTGCTGCCGCGCCTTGTAGGTCGGTGCCAGCTCAGGCGGCCAGTACGGCACGCCGTCTCCCGGCTGCAGCAACTGCTGGGCCTCAAACCCGACCATGCGGCAAAACGCCGGGTTGACATAGGTGATCTGGCCCTGCAG